>CAJUAR010000032.1 GCA_910584495.1 uncultured Muribaculaceae bacterium | reverse complement strand
ATACCGCGACCTGCTTCCCGACCGCTGGAAACCCTCACAAAAATAGCCGCCCAAACTCTGGACGGCTATCTTTTTATAGCGCATCTGCTATCGCGGACGGTTGTACTATCGCGGGCAATCTTCTGACCGATACGGGCAGAATGTATGAACGGCTGAAAGATTCGGAATATAGCCTTTCGGTAAAGCTTGCTTCGAGTTTGCGTACTTCGAATATTTTCAGCGACAAATCTAATCTGACAGGGGTTTCCGAACTCTCGTTCTTAAAATCAACGTTCTATCTTTTGCCTCAGTTTGAACAGACAGAAATAGAGACGGATAAAAATTCGATAACCGTCAACACTACGGTGACAAGAGATATGCTGATGCCGTGTGATGTCGGGTTCAAACTGCTGGACGAGGAAGAAAATGAGGTAGAGACCTGGTATAGCAGCGAGCAAAAGAACATTGCCGCACCGGCTTTGAAAATCGGACACACCTTTGACAAGAATCTGAAACAGGGTGTAAAGTATACAGTACGACCTGTTGTCAGATTATGGAATGTGGAACTTGACGCGATGCCCGACAAGGAGTGCTATCTCGATTGTAACATCGTCACCGGCAAATCGTTTGCCATTCTGAATGGCTTCGAGGCCAATGGCGTTGTCGAAACCCCGGTGGGTGAAAATGTCGAGGCCGGCTTTGTATATACTTCGGTCAAAACCAATCCACGACACGAGAATGCCAAATCGGTCAAAGCTGTGTTTACCGATGACAAAACGTTCAAAGCCGGTGTCAGCGGACTTCAGGAAGGAACAACCTACTATTACTGTGCCTATATCATCAATGACGGTAAGTGTCACTATGGTGACACACAGTGTATAACCACCAAGCGAAACATCGACATGAGCGATGATGACAACTTTGGCGGTGACTATACCTCGGACAGCAGTCCTCTGGCTGAAACCGGCAAAAGTTCAGACATCGAGCGGACGGCAGCAAAAATAGCCCTGACTTTCAACAAAGTTTCGCCAAACACTGAATGTGGCTATTACTTGCAGGCCGACAGCAAAAAGGCGGGGACACTTTCGTCGAAGTATTATTCGCTCGGGACGGTGACAGGAAGGCAGACAGTGGAACTGAAAGACCTGATTCCGGGCACAAGCTACCGCTATTGGGCTGTTGAGAAGAACAATAACGGCAAGTCGGTGGCCATGGAACGTTCGTTTGAAACCGAGCCATCGCCCGCGCCTGTTTCCAAGGTGCTTGAAGTCACTGATGTAGAGATGCAGTCGGCAACAGTTGTATGTTATTTCGACAATGTTGATTTTGCTGAGGAATGTGGCATTGAATATAAGGACGGAGAGTTTGCCTACAGGAAGAAAGCCACTCCGGGTCCTGACGGAAAGGCTGAAATCAAGTTGTCGAAACTTACGGCAGAGACTTCCTATTCGGTGAAATCGTACGTCAAACGTATTGAAGACGACGAGCCCTCGTTCAACGAAAGTGCCACCACTTTCACTACCGCCCAACCCGATGTCCTTGGGTGGTGGAAGTTTGATTCCGGGGCAGGTTATGCATATAGCGGGCCTCCTTTTGACCTCGAACTTCGCAAGAATGGAAGAACCAACAATTTCTGGGGCGTTAATTATCTTTTCTGGCAAAGAGAGAGCCGCAAGATAACAATGCAGCAGTCGGTTTCTGCTAATTCAAGCTCCTATTTTGAATATAGAGGTGAATTCAACGAAGATTTTACCCGCGTCACCGGCACTGTATATCATGTATATAACAACACGATACATGACGTATATGAAGACAATGTGGCCGGAACTTTCTATATGACCAGAAATAAGAGCAAAGATGATCAATAGCCGCTTATAATATCAAATCATGAAAAAATTATGGAGGGGAAGCAAGAAAGCTCCCCTCCATACTTTTTTATCATGCATTGACTACAGCCGGAAGCGGCTCAGGAAGCCGTCGCCAAAGGTGAGAATCGCATTAAGACAAATGGCGAACCATTAAAAAACTAAACCCCGAGGTTTGTCTTTCAACAGGGACACTCGGAGGATTCCTTTGCAAAGTTAGGAATAATTCGTT
The DNA here is from genome assembly GCA_910584495.1 of uncultured Muribaculaceae bacterium. Classification (GTDB taxonomy): domain Bacteria; phylum Bacteroidota; class Bacteroidia; order Bacteroidales; family Muribaculaceae; genus CAG-873. The sequence goes on along the minus strand of CAJUAR010000032.1, from coordinate 26,315 downwards.
AAATACAATATTTTCGGCAGTTTGTAGATTTTTTGAAATTTTGTGGAGTGGTTGTGGAGTGGGAGCTTCCAGCTCCCCTGGGGGAGTTTTTTTGCTGGTTGGCGGGGAGCTTGAAGCTCCCCCTCCATGGTCCCCCTCCATGCTTCTTACAGCCGAAAGCGGCTCAGGAAGCCGTCTTCGAAGATGAGGAAGACACCGTCGGTGTAGGTCCAGCGTTCCGACATTCCGCCGTAGGTGGGAATGCGTAGCACTTCGGCCGGCGCCCCAAGAGCAAGTCGACATTCTTCGCGCGACATTCCTTTCTCGACCTTCGAACGTATAATCAACTCCCATGCCGCGTCCGTTACCAAGGGATGAAGCTTTCGCGGATTGTCAAATGCAAACAATGTTTCAAAATTACGTGTTGCAGCCCGACTTGTGCCCACGCTCATCAGCAGGGCATGATGCCCTTTTACTTGCTTGGCAAGGACTGGGTCGACGACAGAAAAATAGACAGCAAATGGAAAGTTGACATTGCCCGGCCCCACACTGTCGATTTTCACTTCGATATGGCGCAAGCCGTTGACTGCGTCAAAATCGCCTTCCCGGTCATTATACCAAAGAGGAGTGGTAATGAAATAGTTTTGTCCGCGCATGCGGCTGTCGACTACCCGCACCATTTCCATGTCGATTGTAAACGGAATATCTAAGCGAGCAAGCGTGTCGAGTTTGGTCTTGTCAAGATAGGGGATTCGATAGTAATAGCGTCCGCCCTGCGAATCATAGAAGGTGATTTCGCTGGCATCGTCGCCTGTGAGCGAGCGTGCCGAAGATATGCCGTCAAGTTTCAGCAATCGTCCCGTCAAAGAATCGGCTGGCGAGGACTGGGTGGTAAAAATCAACTTTATCCGATTGTCTGTAACACGAAAATCTTTACCCTGCGTCCAAGCAGCCGGCGGAGTTGGCAGAATATCAGACAGGAAAAGCTGCTCGGCAGTAACGCCGGCGGCACCCTGTCGGCGAATGTCGTCCGAAGAAATGCGCGGCGTACTCTCCACGCCGGTGAAACAGCCCTGGAGGCTGACACACAGCGTGGCGAGTGCAACGTGGATTATCGTCCGGCGAAGATTCATTTCTTTTCGGGAGTGCGGTTCAGGTTCTCGTAGATGAACGAATATATGTCGGCATATTCATCGACAACCTTGCTCACGGGCTTGCCTGCGCCATGACCGGCCTTGCTGTCGATGCGGATAAGCTTGGGAGCATTGCCCGTGTCGGAAGCCTGGAGCTGGGCGGCATATTTGAAGCTGTGGGCTGGCACAACGCGGTCGTCGTGGTCGGCAGTTGTCACGAGGATGGCGGGATAGGCCGTGCCGTCGTTCTTGATGTTGTGCAGCGGCGAATAGCTGTGGAGGTACTGCGCCATCTCTGCCGAATCGTCGGCGGTGCCGTAGTCCGAAGCCCAGTTCCAGCCTATGGTGAACAGGTGGTAGCGCATCATGTCCATCACGCCCACACGGGGGATGGCCACTTTGAAGAGGTCGGGACGCAGATTGACGGTAGCACCTACAAGCAGACCGCCGTTGCTACCGCCTTCGATTGTGAGCAGTTCGGGCTTGGTCCAGTTCTGGTCTACCATATACTCAGCGGCAGAGATGAAGTCGTTGAAAACATTCATTTTCTGCTGCTTGGTACCTGCCTGGTGCCATTCCTCGCCATATTCCGAACCGCCGCGCAGATTGGCCTGGGCATAGATGCCGCCGTTTTCAAGCCACAGCAGGCGGTTGGGGCTGAAAGTGGGAGTGAGCGAGATATTGAAGCCGCCGTATCCGTAGAGATAAACGGGGTTGCTGCCGTCGGGCTTCACATCCTTGTGGCGCACGGTGAACATAGGCACCTTTGTGCCGTCGGTCGAAGTGTAGAAAACCTGTTCGGTGATATAGTCTTCGGGGTTAAAGCCTTCAATTTCGGTCTCCTTATAGAGCGTGCTCTTGTCGTTGGCCAAATCGTAGGCAAAAATGGTGGGAGGATAGACGAATGACGAGAAATTATAGAACACCTCGTCGCTGTCGCGGTCCGACGAGAAATAAGCTGTGCCGTAGGTAGGGAACTTGATTTCGCGCACAAGAGTGCCATCAGTCTTGTAGACATAAGCATGGGTTGATGCATCACGTTCAAAGAGAGCGATAAAGTGGTCGGGACCGGCAAACTGCACCGAAGTGAGCACAGCACCGTCGGCATCCTGCGGAATTATTTCCTTCCAGTTTTCACGTTTCGGCTTTGCGGGGTCTACCACTACAAAACGATTGCACGGAGCGTCCACCGAGGTAAGCAAATACACTTTGCCGTCGACAATATCGACAATGGCATTTGTAAAGTCCTGCGTAGGTTCAATCACAGTCCAGTCGGCATTGTGCTTGTTCAGGTCTTTGACCATGATTGCTTCGCCAACACCCTGACCGCCGGTTGAAATCGACATCAGACTGCCGTCCTTTGGCACGTATGCGCTGTGGAAATGCAATGGATTTTTGGGGTCGGAGAAAGCAAGTACATCGGCCGACTGGGGAGTGCCAAGGCGGTGATAGTACACGTTGTGGTTCTCGTTTGCATTTGAAAATTCCTTGCCGGCTTCAGGAGCGGGATACGCGCTATAGAAGAAACCGTTGTCCTTCCAGTACACGCCTGTAAACTTTGCCCATTCAATATGTTCGTCGAGTTGTTTGCCCGTTGCCGTTTCGAGCACAAATATTTCGGTCCAGTCGCTTCCCGAACGCGAAATGGTGTAGGCCGTGAATTTACCGTCGGGGCTTTGGAAAACGCCGGTCAGCGCCACAGTTCCATCATCGCTCAGCTTGTTGGGGTCGATAAACACCTCGGCCTCGCCGTCGAGCTTGTCCTTGCGGTAGAGAATGCTCTGATCATGCGAGCCGTCGTTTTCGTAATAATAGTATTTATTGTCGTTTGCTTTGCCTGGCATGCCGTTGCGTCGGTATTTGTTCAACTCAGAAAGGCGAGCATGAATTGCCGAACGGAAGGGGATATTGTCCAGATAGGAGCGTGTGATACGATTTTCGGCTTCAACCCAGCGGAGAGTCGCATCGGCTGTGTCGTTTTCGAGAGGTCGGTAGGTATCGGTCACCACAACGCCGTTGACGGTGTAGACGGTGCTGTCGGCGGGAGCCTCCGGATAGTTCAGTTTCTGCTGCGAATTGTTGCAGGCAGATGTCAAAAGCGCAGCCATGGCGATGAAAAATAAATTACGCATTGTTTTGAACTGTATTAAGATGAACATCGAGTTGCGGGAATGGGAAATTGACACCGGCTGCCGGCAGTTCTTTGTAGATTCGTTCGTTGATGGCAAAGAACACACCCCAATAGTCGGACGAAGGCACCCAAGCTGTCACTTTGAGGTTTACCGACGATTCGGCAAGCTCGGCAACATTGACAGCCGGAGTGCGGTCGGCATGTTCTATGTTATTTACCTGAACCGTAGGGCTTATGCTGCGCAGCTGAGTGCCTGTGCGCTCGCGGAAGTCGGCAAAGTTAGTTTCCACCACACGAGGGTCGGCGGCAAGAATCTCGAGAATTTTTGTGCGGGCGGCATCGATGTTGTCGCCGTAGGCAATGCTCACCATCCAGTCGACACGGCGGAAGTCCTCGCGCGACCAATTGTTGATGGCTCCGGTCGACAAACCGCCGTTGGGGATGGAAATCGATTTATTGTCGGCAGTGCAGATAACAGTGTGAAAAATTTGAATCTCGCGCACAGTGCCGGTATAGCCTTGAGCTTCGATATAATCGCCAATTTTGTAAGGTTTGAGCAGCAGAATAAGCACGCCGCCGGCAAAGTTCTGCAAAGTGCCGCTCAGAGCCATACCGATGGCAACACCGGCCGAGGCAAAGAGTGCAAGGAACGACGATGTTTCAATGCCGAGAATGCCTATCACCGTGACAATGAGAATGAAATAGAGCACAATATTGGTCATGCTCAGCACAAATGTCGACAGCGAAGCATCAAGGTTTCGGCGAATGAACATACGGCTCAAAACTCCGAAAATCTTACGGATAATGAAGCGGCCAAGGTAGAACACCACAATGGCCACGGCAAGGTTTATGGCAAAATTCACTGCCGAACTTACAAAGTGCGACACAAATTCGTCGAAAGGAAGAGATTTGAGCATCGAGAGCTCTTCTTTAGGTGTAGGCACCGAATCGGGCAACGCCGGAGTAATGCCGGGAATCTGTAGTAACATCAGCGGTTATAAAGGTTTATGGCAACGTCTTGGTACCATGCCAAGGTGTTATATTTTTTCAAGGTGCTGTCGGTTGTCCGGGACATAATGTGTGTCGACATACCACAGTGATAGGTCAGAGGAACAGAATTCCAAAGATATGGGGTTGCCGCACTATAGAGCACACAGGACTTCAAACATTTTGCAAATTCGGCATAGAGCAACGCAGCCCCGTCGAAACGTTCTTTGTCGCCGTCGAAGCACAAAGCATGCACATAGTTGTCGAAATCGAAATAATAGCATGGTGAAATGCCGTAGCTCATAAAGCGTTGCGGAGTGTAACCTTCGGGAAGCGAGGCAGGGCAGCTCTTGTAAATGTCGGCAGTTGCACGGGCAAGAGCCTCGAGGGCATCGGTGCGCACAACGCTCATGGTGCATGTCTGATATTGCCCGCTCTGTTCGTTGTAGTATTCAAAAGTGTTTTGAGCCGCGCCAACGAGGTCGGCTTCGCCCTTGGCAAAGAAACATTCCAGATTGTGGTGATAGGGCATGCCGTAGCTCACAAGCTCGGTAGCCGAACCGACAATAACCGGGGCTGTATAGCGAAGCTGATAGAGTGTCTCAATCGAGGCCATATAGCAGCAGTCGAAGTAGAGAAAGCTAAGCTTAGGCCCTTTGGCAAGAGTATTTGCAAGAGTGGTAATGTTCATTGTCTTGCCGCTCTCCGAACCAAAAGAAAGCGGTCGGACCAACTCGCCATCATTGTTGTCGGCAATGCCGTCCTGCAACCATCCCGAACCATGGCTCCAGAGAATCAGGCCATATTCGCCGGCATGAGCCATGCTTTCCATATCGCCGAGCACCTCGAGCATACGGCTGCTGTCGACCGACAAAAGGTCTTGACTGTAAATTTTCAGAGTATCAACCCGTTTATTTTTGATTTCGAGCAGACATGGCTCTTGCTTGGGCCTTGAATTGTATACAAGCAGCCGGCAGTCGGCTGGAATCTGCCCCAATGCGGCACCATCCTTCATCTCGTTGATGTCGGCAAGGTCGTAGTCCGAAGCTCCAAGGTTGTTGTTGGCCACCTGATATACCAGCACCGTGCGCCTGCTGTCTGCAACAGGCTCATCATGTGACGGATCGCATGATGTCAGTGTAAAAGCAAAAAAGAGGGATAATGCTGTTAGAAATGTATTAAGTCGCGTTTTCATATCGTGCAAAATTACTCAAAATGGAACATATAGCCAAACCACTTATGGACTTTTATCCGATTTTCACTATTTTTGCAGAAACAAAAAGAGAATATGGAAATAAAAAGCATAGCACAGACTTTGTTTCGCGGAGTGGGACAAGTCATGTTTCAACGGTCGGTTTTGTCGGGTATCCTTATGTTGGCCGGAATATTTGCGGGCAGTCCGGATCGGTCTATAGTTGCCCTTGGTGCAGTTGCCGCCCTTGTAGCAGCCTCCACAGTAGCTCTTCTGCGCGGCATGAACGGAACGCGCGATGGCTTGCAGGGCTTTAATGCGGTGCTCGCCGGGTGTGCGGTTTTCACATTCCTTTCCGCAGGATGGGCTACGTGGGGGCTTGTCGTAGTTGCCGCACTGCTCACATTGCCTCTTAAAACATTGCTCGACAAGCTTCTTTCGTCCACTAATCAAAGCTCCTATACCCTGCCGTTTATTGTGGCCACATGGGCGGTTCTGCTATTGGCCGGCACCGGCATTATCCACCCCTACGTACCGGAGGCAATTGAACAGCAACCCGAATTGACAACAGTCAACATCATCATAGGCTGGCTCAAAGGCATATCGCAAGTGTTCCTCATCGATTCGTGGATTGGTGCAGTGCTGATACTCGCCGGCCTCGCAGTTTCGTCGTGGCGTGTAGCCATTCTTGCACTTGTCGGTTCGGCAGCCGGCATGATTCTTGCCGCCATTTTCGGATGTCAGCAAGCTGAAATTTTAGGTGGGCTTTGGGGCTTCTCTCCTGTTCTCACCGCAATAGCCATAGGCAGCGCACGGCTTAAAGGACACATGCCATCTGCTCAGTTGCTCCATTACGCTATTCTTGCCCTTTCGCTCACCCTCACCGTTCTTCTCCAACTATGCCTGACACCCTTGCTTGCAGCTGTGGGACTTCCCATCCTCACACTGCCCTTCTGCCTGGCCACCATCATCACCAAGGTCCTACACTATTAGGGAAAGCGAGATACGTCGGCGTTGCTGATCAAGCTCGATGACACGTACTTCGACACGCTGGCCCAATTTGAGAACCTCCGAAACAGAATTGACACGACGACGCGACAACTGGCTGATGTGTATCAGTCCGTTTTCGTGGATGCCGAGGTCCACAAAAGCGCCGAAGGCAGTGATGTTGTTCACAATTCCCGGGACTGTCATGCCAACAGCCAGCTCTTCAAACGTTTCAACAGCAGGAACAAAGGCGTTGTTATCGTTGTCCAGACGCGGGTCTCGCCCCGGCTTTCGCAATTCAGCCACGATGTCGGTCATCGTCTGCAAACCGCCCACACCCCGATCGGCCAAATCCTTGACATCTATTCTGTCGAGCAAAGCGCCGTTGGCCGGTAATTCGGCCACAGATACGCCTATGCTCGCCGCCATTTTCTTTACCAGTCCATAGCTTTCGGGGTGTATGCCCGTATTGTCGAGAGGCTCTTTTCCACCGGATACACGCAGGAAACCGGCAGAAAGCTCAAAAGCTTTGTCGCCCAGACGCGGCACTTTGCGCAGCTGACTACGGGACACAAAGTCGCCATTGGCAGTGCGATAGGCTACAATGTTTGCAGCAAGAGCCGGTCCGATGCCCGACACATAAGCCAGCAAACGTGTGCTGGCCGTATTCACATCCACTCCCACAAGGTTCACACAGCTCACAACAGTAAAATCGAGAGCATCCTTTAGCCGTGCCTGGTCGACATCGTGCTGGTACTGCCCTACTCCAATCGACTTAGGATCGATTTTCACCAATTCGGCCAGAGGGTCGATCAGTCGTCGGCCAATAGACACAGCTCCGCGTACGGTAACATCCTTGTCGGGAAATTCCTGTCGGCCAATTTCGGAGGCCGAATAGACCGAAGCACCGTTTTCGCTCACCACATAGACCGCCGAAGGAGGCAAGACACCGCTCTGCTTGATAAACTTTTCGGTTTCGCGCGATGCCGTGCCATTACCAATCGCAGCAACATCGAGCTTGAACCTGCGAATTAATTCGGCAATTTTGCGTTTCGAGCCTTCGATATCGGCTTTAGGAGGCGTAGGATAAATCACACATTCGTCCAACAAATTACCCTGAGCGTCGAGAGCCACAACCTTGCAACCGGTGCGATAGCCGGGGTCGATGGCAAGCACACGTCGGTTCTTCAGCGGCGAGGCAAGCAGCAACTGCCGCAGATTGTCGGCAAAGATATCGATTGCCACACGGTCGGCCTCTTCTTTGAGCTCGGCAGATATTTCGTTTTCCACCGAAGGGCGCAGAAGCCTTTTGGAGGCATCGCACACAGCATTGTCGATAATGTCGGCACAGCTGCACGAGGCATTACGGGGAACGAAACTGCGGCACAAGGCATCATCAAGTTCTGAGCCCCCGTCGGGCAGTTCATATTTCACTTTGAGCAAGCCCTCATCTTCGGCGCGACGCAGAGCAAGATATTGGTGCGAAGCAAGCCGCCGGAGCGACTGCGCAAAACCCTCGTACTGGGCAAATGGCGAGGCCGCCAGTTCGGCTTCCTTCCCTTTGGCCACCGAAGCGGCAAGCCTGGCCGTGCGGCGATAAGTGTTGCGGACAATGTTGCGCAACCGTGTCGATTCCGAGGCCCATTCGGCAATAATATCGCTCGCCCCTGCAATGGCATTGTCGATGTTTTCAATACCGTTTTGCCCCACAAAACGTTCGGCCGAACGGCGGCAGTCGGCAGAGCTTCCGGCCATAATAATGCGCGCCAGGGGTTCAAGCCCCTTTTCACGCGCCATTGTGGCTCGCGTTCGTTTTTTGGGTTTATAAGGGGCATAAATGTCCTCAATCTCTGTCATAGTGGCAGCGTTGGATAATTTTTGCTCCATTTCGGGTGTCAAAGCCCCAGCCTGAGCTATGGCCTCGCGCACAAATTCGCGGCGTGCCGACAGCTCGCGTTCGTTTTTGAGGGCAACTTCAATGGCCCGAATCTGCACTTCGTCCAAAGAGCCTGTGAGTTCCTTGCGGTAGCGGCTGATGAAAGGAACAGTGGCTCCCTCGTCGAGAAGTCGCACCGTTGCTTCCACACCTTTGAAAGGCAGGCCGCAGCGAAGCGCCACGGCCTGCATTATATGATTTTCTGAATTTTCCATAGGACAGAATTAGATCTGACGTAATATGTCGAGAATACGCCGAGCGGCTCCGATGGTATAACCTTCGCTCACAAATACAACGCGATTGAAGGTGTCGGCGACCACAACAATGGGAAAATCGCCGTCGAGACGAAGATTGTCTTTGAGTTCATCGGCAATATGACCATCAATGTCGCAGCCCATTACCATGTTGTCCGGCAAGCCCGGTTTGTTTTCAATTCCGGAACGGTGGAGTGCATCGGCATCGTCAAAGAGAACGACAATCTTGCGGCCATCAGCCTCGAAAGATTCTTTGTCGGCTATAATTTCGTTGATTACGTGTGCCGACGGCTCGTGATTTGGCTTGGAATAGACCAGGACATAGTAGCCACGGCCTGTTGCCGACAAGAGCGAACGTTCTGTAGCACTATTGTCGACAAACAAGTTTTCGGAGTTGAACGAGCCAATAACCTGCACTGCATCATCTTTGTGCCTGATTTCCACGTCGATATTTTTATCTTTGTCGGCATCGAGACAGAAAAAAGAGCTTCGAGCCAGAACACTGCCGTCGGCCATGCGCTGTCCCGTTGTAAGCACATAATGCCCCGGTTCAAATTCGTGATAATTTCTGTTGATCCAGCTCAATGTTGCCGCTTCGTCGAAATCAAGAAGTCTGGGCAGACCGTTTTCAATTTTTGAAATCGAGAAATGATAGTAATACTGCGGGTCAAGCAGCCTGCCGACAGAATTGTATGAGAATCGAGGACGCGCATAGACAGGTTTTCGCATTTGTGCGGTATCGGTCTCGGCATTTTCCATGGCCACATTGAGCCACGCCGTGCCGTCGTGCCACTGTGTGCGTCCTGTCACCGGGTCGATACGTGCAGGGATTCCCATTGCGCGTGCCGAAGCCACAAAAAATATGTTGCGCGACAGACGGTCGGCCCTCCTCTTCTGCCATACAGCTGCCGGATGAGTGCGCAACGAGCCCGGGTTCCATATTGTGTCGAGGGCTATGTTATCGTCCACCCATTCCACCCAAGCCTGAGGATTGCTGCGAAAATGCTTCACAGAATTATCGTCCATATCGGCAAGGAAGTCGGCAACAAAAGGCACAAGTCCCTCCCACTCCACACGCGGATTGAGAACATAATCGGCATAGAGAGGCGAATCGGAATCGGGCAAGAGCAGCCGCTCGGCAACGACAGCCATAGGAATATCGCGGCAGTCTTTTTCATTGACAGCCAAAAGGACAGATATTGCTTTTTCCCTTTCTTTTTCTGAAAGAGACATCAAAAATTGCTCAATCGCATGATGATTTCCACGCGCTTGAACAAGAATTTTAGCCATTGCTCCAGGATCGAGACCAAGAGATTGGGCAAAAGCACGTGCCGAAGCATCGGTGGCGAATGTTGAACAATATGCCTTGCGGATAGAATCCTCCGCGGCCTTGCGCCGTTCATTGACTAAGGTCTGCTCTCTTGTGGCTGCAGGGAGCAAAGCCGACTGTGCCGGAGGTACAAGGTCGAATTCCATACAACCCTCAAAGCCGGGTCCTTTGTCGAGGACAATGACAACAGGGCTTGGCATGGCCGAATTGACTTTGGACAAACCGAAGCGGCAACCGTCTGAAGCCCAGACAAGCAGGTCGCCCTTGCCACACGTGAGCGAGGCCATACCATCTTTGTCGCTTTTCTTGACAGCTACGGGATAGTACTCGGCATAATTATAGATAGAGAAAGCAACCGTTGCATCGGGCACTACATTCCCGCCTGCATCGACCACTTTCACAAGGGCTGCAGCAACCGGTGCATAATTGGATGTTACGTTGATGGTTGTATTGACAGGTGTGCGGGCCAAACATTCCTCGGGGCCGTCGTAACTGCCATAAGCACGTGTGTTCATGAGCATGCCTCGCGATGCCGGGGCATTGAACCAGGCAAGATTGAGGATGGCTTCGGGTTCGCAGGCTCCGAGAAACCACCACCGCCCATCGGCCCACGCTTCGACCCATGCATGGTTATCGTCGGTGTGAGCCCAGCGCGGCGTATAGACCTGTCGGGCCGGAATACCGACCGAACGCAGAGCCGCCACAGCAAAGGTGGATTCTTCGCCACAGCGGCCGATGGCCTGGCTCACTGTCGACAGAGGGTTAGAAGTGCGAGTGTCGCTCGGCTGATAGGTCACTTTTTCGTGGCACCAATGGTTCACCTCGAGAATTGCATCTTTCATCGACAGATTTTTAACCCTGGAGCTCAGCTCGTTATAAAAAAATCTTCTTGCAGAATCCAAATCTTCATTGTTTACCCTCACAGGCAGCACGAAATGACGAAATTCGCGTTCGGGCACGCTGTCGCCCCAAGGCATTTCTTTGCGAGCCTCCATGGAAAGCCTGACATTGTCCAGGAAAAACTGCGGTGTGTAATTATCAATATCGGGAAGAGGCATGTAGGCATAAAGAAATTCCATAGCCTCCCTTTCAGTGCTGTCGGCAATTGCCCCGCAATCGAAAAATTTGCGCAACTCGCTGTGGCTGTCGTCAGAAAACCTTTGGACAAAGTCGTGATGGATGTTGCTTGACGAAGCACCAACGACAAAAATTATAAAACTGAGAATGGCAATGACAGTTCGTTTCATAATCGGAAGTTTTTAATAACGTCGCTGAGCGACTTGACAAGATTATAATCTGTTGTGGTATAGGCATATTCATCAGCCGAAGCACTGCCCATGTTTGTTTTGGTGTTGTGAAAAAGCATTTTGCTGTATTTGGGCGCACTGCACGAGGCATGCAAGCTTCTGACGCCCGTCTCCTCCATAATGCGGGCAGCATTGGCAGCGTTTACGCCGCCTCCGGCCATGATTATGATTCGTCCTGCAGCCCTGCGATTGAGCTCGCGCAGCAAGGGTATTCCTTCTACTGCCGCAGATGCACACCCCGAAGTCAGTATGCGGTCAAAGCCAAGTGCAATTATATCCTCCAAAGCCTTGAAAGGATCGGAAACCATGTCGAAGGCACGATGGAAAGTAAAACTTTTTTTGTCCTCGGCACCCTGCACAGCCTTTAGCATCAAACGCTCGGTAAGAGCACAATCGACAGTGCCGTCGGGCTTCAGACAGCCGAGCACATAGCCGTCGGCGGCGCGGAAAGCCGGCGTGTCAAGGTCGGCTTCCATGTCGCAGATTTCTTGTTCGTTATAGAGAAAGTCGCCAGGACGCGGACGGAGCAGCACATGGCGCACGATGTTTCCTTGCAAATTGTCGGTGAGCGACAACGACGATTGCGAAGGTGTGAGACCTCCTATGGGCAAAGCACTGCAAATCTCCACACGAGTTGCACCTCCTGCCAGAGCCGTTTCCACGCTCTCGCGGTCACCGGCACAAATTTCGAGCTCCGGATGGTCCAAGATTTTCATTTTTCCGGCACAGTAGTCAGTTCGACAATATAATCTATCGAATCTTTATGGCGCGGCTCAAGGCTAAGAGTGATGCTCTTGTCCTTGTTTTTGACAAATTTCAATTTTTTGCCTGTGGCAAACTCCTTGGCTTCCTTCACCTTGCATGTAATTGGCACATTGATTGTGCCGCAATCGTTGTCGAAAACATGGAGAAACAAACGGTTGCCGCTGCGCGTGGCCGTGCCCCACTCCGTATCGTGGAAATCGCCGGCTTCAGTGCCATAGATAGTCTCGCCGTTGGCACGGAGCCATTGGCCCATAAGACGCAGACGTTCCAGACACTGGTCGGGCAGACAGCCGTCGGGACGAGGACCAATGTTGAGCAACAGATTGGCTCCCATGCCGGCGGCACGGACAAGATAACGAATCAGAGTCGGAGCATCCTTATAGTTAGTATCTTTCACCTTATAGCCCCACATGCCGTTCATTGTGTTACAAGTTTCGAGCGGCAGACGGCCTATTGCCTGCCCCGATAATCCGGCGGTGTTCTCACCCGGCAGGTCACGCTCGAAAATCTGCATGTCCTCGCCTTCGAAGGGATGCTGATGATGATTGTTAGCCACCATACATGCCGGTTGCAGGCTGTGAATCATTGCATACTGCGACGGCAGCTGCCAGTCGAAAGGCACGCTGTCTTTATCGTGGTCCCACCAGCCGTCGAACCATATACAGCGCACGGGACCATAGTTTGTCAACAGTTCGGTGAGTTGGCGATCCATGAATCGACGATATGACGCCCAGTCGCCAAGGAGCGAGTCGCGGCCTGTCGTGTGACCTGTACGGCCCCAAGGATAGTCGTCGCGCCCCCAGTCAAGATGTGAATAATATAGGTGAAGCTTGATGTCCTGGCGGTGACATTCGTCGGCAAGCTCCTTGAGAATGTCGCGACGGAAAGGAGTAGCATCCACTATATTATATTCGCTCGCCTCCGTGTGCCACATAGAGAAACCATCGTGGTGCCGCGTGGTGAAACATATATATTTCGCACCGGCATCTTTGAAAGCCGACACCCACTGCCGCGCATCGAACGATGCCGGATAGAACCCACCTGCTGCTTTGGAATACTCCGAGTGAAGCAAGCCGTTGTTGAGGTACCATTCACCCTGGCCAAACATGCTGTATATGCCCCAATGAAGGAATATACCAAAACGGTCGGCAACGAACTCTCGCTGCGACTGTTGTACAGCCATTGAGGGCTGATAGTGGGTTTGGGCCGATACAAACTGAGGCAACATAACAGCAGCAGCCATGGCCAGAGATGTGATAATTCGTTTCATAATGTGGTCTGTTTAATGAATGTGGTTGATCATCGCTTCAAAGTTACTAAAAATTTTGCTTATTTTTTTAATCGCCACTGTAACTTTCGGGCATATAACTGCGTCTTATATGTATTAATCTACAATCATAACAACATTCATCACATCATAACACAATGATAATCAAACTAAAAGACGTAAATAAGACTTACCCGGGAATTGTTCCGCTCCATGTGCTCAAGGACATAAACCTTGAGATTGAACGCGGCGAGCTGGTGTCGATTATGGGTGCATCTGGCTCGGGAAAATCTACCCTGCTTAATATCTTGGGTATTCTCGACAACTACGACAGCGGCGAGTACTTCCTCGACGGGGTACTTATCCGCAACCTCAACGAAAACCGCGCAGCCGAACTGCGCAACCGCATGATTGGGTTCGTCTTCCAGTCGTTCAACCTCATCAACTATAAAAATGCGCTCGAAAATGTTGCCCTACCCTTGTTTTATCAAGGTGTAAGCCGTCGCAAACGTAACGAAATGGCAATGCAGCAGCTCGAACGCATGGGACTGGCCGACCGTGCCCATCACCTGCCCGGAGAACTTTCGGGCGGACAGAAACAACGTGTGGCCATAGCCCGCGCTCTCATCACCAGACCTTCGATCATACTTGCCGACGAACCTACCGGCGCGCTCGACTCTCACACATCGAAAGAAGTGATGGAAGTTTTCCGCAGCCTGAACACGGAAGGCATGACCATTGTCATCGTAACCCACGACCCCAAGGTGGGACAGGCCACCAACCGCATTATCCACATTGCCGACGGCCAAATTGTCAATGAGTGATGTTCGACCTTATTCGTGAAATAGGACAGACGCTGAGCAATAACAAATTGCGCACCATCCTAACCGGCGGTGCCGTGGCATGGGGCATCTTCATGCTAATTGTGCTTCTCGGGGCAGCCCGGGGTGTCAACAATGCCGGCCGGGAAAATCTGCGCGGTCAGTCGTTCAATGTCATTTCCATCTGGCCCGGATGGACATCGAAAGCCTATGGAGGCTTCAAAGAAGGGCGGCAAGTGAAATTGAAAGACAAAGACGGCACGACTCTAAAACAAAAAGTACACGGTGTGTCAAAGGCCGAACCATTTGCTTCGGTCGACACCGCAAAACTGATTACTGCAAGAGACGCCGTCAGCGGCGGCTTTGGAGCCATTTTTCCCGGTGTAGAAGCAAGCGAACGTGCCGAGCTGCTGACAGGACGTTTTATCAACCAACGCGACATGGCCGACGCGCGACGTGTGATGGTGCTCCATGAACGCGTTGCACGTCAACTTTTTGGCACTACCGACGAAGCCCTCGGAGCTACGGTGCAGTGTATGGGTCTGGCATGGACCGTTGTGGGAATCTACTCCCACCGTTGGCGGACCCAAACCTTCGTGCCTTACGCTACATTTAAGGAGCTGACAGGCAACACCAACAATGTAAATCAATACGATGTTACTGTCGAAGGACTTGTTACCGAGAGTGACGGAGACGCAGCCGAACAAGCCATACGCAACGAGCTGGCGCGTGCCCATAACTTCGACCCCGAGGATAAAAGCGCCCTCTGGTCGTGGAATCAGTTCAATTCATATCTGCGAGGCAACATGGCCGAAAGCATATTGAACTGGGCTGTGTGGATTATTGGCATATTCATGCTCATCAGCGGCATTGTGGGTGTGAGCAACATCATGTTTGTATCGGTGCGCGAACGCACACACGAAATCGGAATCCGTCGCGCCATCGGCGCCAAACCGCGCAACATCCTCACTCAGATTCTTGCCGAAGCCGTGGCTATTACCACAATCTTCGGTTATATCGGAGTGGTGCTGGGCATGCTCGTTCTCCAGGTAATCAACAGCCTGTTCGGCAACATGGAAATGTTCAAGAACCCTACGGTAGACATTTCCATAGCCCTCCAGGTGACAATAGTACTGATTATCGCCGGTGCATTCGCCGGACTTTTCCCGGCATTGAAAGCAATCAAAGTCAAACCTGTAGAAGCATTGCGTGATGAATAAACCAATATTGAGCCTCTTCGACCCCGACAACTGGAGGGAAATCGGGCATGCGCTCGCCCGCAACAAAACACGCACATTCCTCACTGCTTTCGGCATTTTCTGGGGCACGGCAATGCTTGCCATGCTCATGGGTGGTGCAAGCGGGCTGAAAGGCGTTTTATACCGCAACTTTTCGGGCTTCGCCACAAACTGCGGAGCAATCGAACCAGGCCAAAGGACAATCTCCTATATGGGCTTCAACAAAGGGAGCTGGTGGGAACTGACCATGGAAGATGCCGAAGTTATCCGTGCGGCAGCTCCGGCCATCGATGCTTTGACAACCGTAGACATAAACGGCGTGACGGCAGCCTACGGCATGCAGAGCACTTCGGCACGAGCCATGGGTGTGGAAAGCAGCTACTCGCGGATTCAGAACCCTGTAATAGAAAATGGGCGCTTCATCAACCAAAGCGATGACGAAAAAACACGCAAGGTGGCCGTAATTGGCCGCAACGTGGCCAAAACGCTATTTGACAGTAAAAATCCTGTAGGTGAACGTGTAAGTCTCAACGGCGTGTATTTCACTATAATAGGTGTTGCCTCCCAAACCGGCGAGGCAAGCATAGGCGGCCGCATCGACGACAATTTCATACTTCCGGCCAGCACACACCGCCAGGTGTTCAATCGTGGCAACAAAATAGGATTCATCGTTTTCACCGCTCCTTCGGGACACCGTCCGTCGGACAATGAAACCTCGATCAGGCGCATACTCTCGCGTCGCCACAGCATACATCCCGACGACGAGAATGCAGTGGGCATGATGGACATCTCAGAAATGTTCGAGATGGTGGACAACATCTTCATGGGTGTTTCGTTGCTTGCCTTGTTTGTCGGTTTGGGCTCGCTTATGGCCGGCGTGGTGGGAGTGGGAAATATAATGTGGATTATTGTCAAAGAACGCACCCACGAATTCGGCGTTCGCCGCGCAATAGGTGCCAAACCACTGGACATCACCATGCAAGAGCTCTCGGAGAGCATTGTGCTCACACTTGTTGCCGGAGCTGCCGGTGTTTGCTTTGCTGCTCTGATTCTTGGCATAGCCGACAAACTGACCTACGACCCGGTACTTGGCAATGCAGGGTTCGAGATTCCCTTCGGCATGGCCGTGGGCATTATCCTCACATTCTTCGTCCTGGGCAGTGCCGCCGGAACACTCCCGGCTATAAAAGCCATGAGAATAAAACCAATTGAAGCTTTACAAGATAAATAAACAGTCTATAATCATATATGAAAAAGTTCTTTAAAATTTTTCTGTGGTGCCTTTTAGGCCTTGTATTCCTGGGCACGCTCTTCTTTCTGTGGAACAACAGCCGCACACCCGAGACATTCTACGACACAGTGAAAGCCGAAAACGGCAGCATCGAGCGCACAACAGTGCTCACCGGCAAAATCGAGCCCAGAGACGAAATTGCCATAAAACCTCAGATTTCCGGAATCATCAGCGAAATAATGGTGGAAGCCGGCGACAATGTGAACGAAGGCGACGTAATCGCCCGCATAAAGGTAATTCCCGATGCTCAACAGCTATCATCGGCGCAAAACCGTGTGACTGTGGCCGAAATCGACCTCAAAGATGCACAAGCCAAATATGAGCGCGACAAGGAACTATATGGCAAAAAAGTGGTTTCTCGCGAGGAATTCGAAACCAGCGAAAAAACTTACAACAGAGCAATCGAGGAACTTGAATCGGCCCGCGATGCCTTCAACATTGTCCGCGAGGGCGTGTCGAAATACAATGCCAAAGAGAGCAACACTCTTGTCCGTGCCACCATCACAGGCCTTGTCCTCGACGTGCCGGTCAAAGTAGGCTCGTCTGTCATCCAGGCCAACACCATGAACGACGGTACAACCGTAGCCACTATTGCCGATATGAACAAACTGATTTTCAAAGGCAAAGTAGATGAAACAGAAGTTGGGCTGCTGCGTGTGGGCATGCCCATGGATATTTCTATAGGTGCCATGCCCGACCTCCATCCACTCGCCACAATAGAATATATCTCACCCAAAGGCGACGACAGCGGCGGTGCCAACACTTTCGAAATAAAGGCTGCTCTGGTGCTTGACAGTGCCGAAGGTCTGCGCGCCGGGTATAGCGCAAACGCCAATGTGGTGCTCGAACGTGCACAAAACGTTGTCACAGTGCCCGAGAGCGTCATAAGCTTCGAAGGCGACAGCACTTTTGTATATCTGCGGACCGACAGCATCCCACAAGCCGTCTTCGAACGCCGAGCCGTGACCACCGGTCTGAGCGACGGTATCAAGATTGAGGTTAAAAACGGTATCGACAGCACAGCCGTGCTGCGCGGAGCTCAAAAGAAATAAGGCCATGAAAGCTTTAATTATCAGCATTGCCGCTTTGACGGCAATGTCGGCCACGGCCAAGACATGGACACTCGACGAGTGCATCGACTTTGCTATTGAGAACAATATTCGCGTCAAAAACACACGCATACAGCAACTTCAGGGCGAGCAGGAGGTGGTGGAAGCCAAAGACCGCTTTCTGCCCCAACTGAGCGGCTATGGTTCGCAGAGTTTCAATTTCGGACGCGGCCTGACTGCCGACAACACCTATGCCAACCGCAATACATCGTCGTTCTCCGTCGGTGCCAACCTCAGCCTCCCCATTTTCCAGGGACTGTCGGCAATACGCACATTAGACTATAGCAAAGCCAACCTCAAAGCCTTGCTCGAACAGACCGAATCGGCCAAAGACGATGTGGCCCTCAATGTTATTGCACAATACCTCCAGGCTCTATATGCTTCGGAAATCCTGCAGGTGGCACGCATAAACCTTGGCATTTCGCAACGCGAGTTTGAACGCCGACAGGAACTTTTCAATGCTGGAAAAGTAGCCGAACTCGATGTCTATGAAGCCCGAGCCCAGATGAGCCGTGACGAACTGAGCGTGGTCAATGCCGCCAACGACAGCATTACCGCACGCCTCGACCTTAGCCAGCTGCTTAACCTGCCATCGGCCGAAGACTTCCAAATCGAACCTATTGCCGACGAACTGCTTCCACTGTCTTCGCCCGATGAAGTATTTGCTTCTGCCATGGAAATCAATCATGGCATACTTGCTCAGAAACGCTCGATAGAGGCTGCCGAAAAAAATATTTCCGTTGCAAAATCGGGATATATACCCACCCTGTCGTTCAATGCCGGACTGGGGACGAACTACTACAAAACATCAGGATTCCCAAACGAAGGTTTCGGGCCTCAGATGCGCCACAACTTTTCGAAGACCATAGGCTTTTCGTTGTCGGTGCCTCTGTTCGACGGCTTCGGGACACGCAACCGTATCCGCCGGGCAAAACTGCAGACCGAAACAGCCCGATTGCAACTCGACGACAGCCGTCTGCAACTCTACAAAAATATTCAGACCGCATATACCCAGGCTCTCGGAGCCGCAAAAAAACAAGAAAGCGCACAAACTGCTGTTGAAAGTTCGCGTGCTGCTTTCGAAGCCATGCAGCTCAAATATGAAAACGGTCGCGCCAACGGAACCGAGCTTGAAAAAGCACAGTCGGACTACACATCGGCACTGGCCGAAAGCGTCCAGGCCAAATACGAAAACACCCTGCGCCGCCGCATACTCGAATTCTACCGTACCGGCCGAAATTAGACATAAATAGTTACTGAAAAAGCGAGGGAAAGACCCGTCGGTGAGTCTTTCCCTCGCTTTGTTTATTTCGAAAATTTATTTTTTCGCTATGCGGTAGATTTTGCCTTCGATAAGGCTTACATAGATATCGCCTGTCGAGGGGTCGATGTCAATGCCGTTGACTTCTGTCTTGCCCAGCTGCAGCGATGCCACAAGTTTGTGATCGGCTGCACGTGTCATAGTCACCTTTCCTCGCAGAGAGCCGGTGTAGACAATACCGTCTTTCTCTACAATCACACATGGAGCATGTTCATAGCCGAGCCCCAGGTCGATGGTCCACAGTTCCTTGAAAGTATCGCCGGTGACATCGACAGCCACAAGTTCTCCATCCATAGTCTTGGCATACACACGTGTTCCGTCTTCGCTGCGGCCCATGCTCTCGCGGTAGCGGTGGCTTTTATCGCGCCAAATCTGCCGTCCCGTGGCACGGTCAATGGCAGTCATATAACGGTCGGGGGCCACAATGATAACTTTATCGTTGGTGACAACGGGCACCACATTGCCCGGGCTGAAAAGGTTTACCGGGCTTCCGTTTGTCCATTCCCAGCGCAACCTGCCTTTCTTGAGGTCGAGACAGCGCAGCTTTGTGTCCCAGGCTCCGAAGACGAGGTCGTCGCCGTCGGCCACAGCGGCTGCCTGGCAGTAGTTGTTGATGGAATCGTAGCTCCAGATGAGTTTGCCATCCGACGGACGGCGTTTCTCCATTCGTTTGTAGCCGCCCTGTATATATGCCTTTCCATCCGGTGTCATCAGACCATCAGCCACATATGGGCCTTCCTTGGATTTATGTTTGCCCAATTGACGCCCTGTTGCGGCATCAAGAATAAGAATGCCGTCGTGAACGGGCACAGCCACCTTTCCGCCCGGCAAAACAGTTGCTCGGCTGAAAACACTTGCCCCTACAGGCACACACCAACGCAATTGGCCGCTCTTCTTGTCGACGGCACGGCTCATGCCTGTCGATGTGCCGAAATATACATTGTCGGCATCCACAGCCGGACGAGTAAACACCGATGCACTGTCGGCCCACACTTGCGTCACCTCATATCCTTGCGGCGCAACAACTTCCGGCATTGGCTCGAACTTAGCTTTTTTGTGCATCTTTTTATTGGCAAATGCAAAACGAGGCTGACGAGCCTTGCCTATTTCTTTATTATATATGTGCACCCACTGAGGATCCACCTCTATTTCGGAATATCCATAAGTAGCCGAGCCTTTTTTGCCCATGCTCAACGAGCGCACCATCACACATGGTAAATCGCTGCCGCTCTCAGGGGCTGCCTTGTATTCCTGCCACGAATGGTAGTGGCCGTTGACATGTCCGATTACAGGATATTTTTCCAATATAGCCATATAGTCCGACAAATTGTCGAGGTCGTTGTTGAGAGGATAGTGGCAGAAGCTCAGCACGCGTTTGCCTTCTTTAGTGCGTTCGGCCAGCGTTGCATCGAGCCAGTGCAGGTCCTCGCTCTTGATGCAGCCGTTGCCCATTTTCATATATGGGCCGCTGCTGATGCCTATAAGAATGAGCGAATCCACTTCGGTCACAAAACGGTCGTTGCCCCACAGGTCCACAAACGTTTTGGTAGCACTCTGGCTCCAGGTAGTTTCGTGATTGCCGGGGAGCATGCACAAGGGGTGCTTGATCTGGTCAAGAATACTTTTGACATAGGTGAGCTCGGCATCGGAGCCCTCGGTGGCCAGGTCGCCGTCGACCACCACCACATCGAAAGGCGCGGCATTAATTTCGACCACAGCAGCCCGGAGAGCGCTGTCGGTAGGCGCACCTTTCCCCACATGAATATCGCTGAGCACCGCAATACGTTGCGCACTCACCGCAAACACAGCAGCCACCGCCGCCGCACTAATTATCGTTCGAAGCATCATTTATTCTTTCACTGATTTAGGTTCAACATGGTATCTCCTGCAAAATTACGCATAAATCCCGACATATCCCCTCCCCAACCAAAAATCAAGGCCAGATTTTTACATTTGTGGAAACCTTTTCTTAACTTTGCATCGTAATTGGTAAGGCCTTTGTCTTATGAGAACCGGCAATGTTTCTCACTAATTTCTGAGTATTATGAAAATAAGCAATCGCGTTAAACGAAATATAACTTTTGCCTTGTTTGTGGTGGGCTTGTTGTGTATGGCAGCACGCTCGGCTGATGTAGTTCAAAAACCCCGGCTCCGTTATGGCATGGTTTAAGTTGGCCAGCATCACATTACTGACATGGTTCATTTGCTTTGACAACTTCCTCATTTATCGCCGACGAGTTAAAAACGGTATTTTATTCGGCACCAAGTAGAATTTCAGATTTATAGAATCAGTCCTATGAAGCAGGATAGTACAACGACAAATAACGGGGTGATGCTTCGTTATGGTATTGTCGTCCCTTTGGTTTTGATGATAGCTTCGGTTATTTCTTGTTGCGTCTCTTATTCAAATGCCAAACAAAACATCGCTAATGATCTTAATGACGCGATGTTTGCATTAGCAAATGAAAACAGCGAACTGTGGACGCGACCCGACACCATAGCTGCCATGCGACAAATGTACGAGACCACCCATAAGCCGCTGATATATCAGGCTTCCGATGTCAATTTCAGAAACACCTCTCTGAAAGATGAGGCTTACTTCACTCTTGCATTGGTTGACAACGGGAATATTTCGCCTAAAATCCGAGGGAACAAAATTGCATCGGATTCCATTATGCTTGTGCCTGAACATGCTGCCGACGGGCTTGCAATACAGGTCCAAGGGTTTGCCGACTGCTCCATGGCTTCCATATTCAGTGCCTCCGACCAGACCTTGCCAGGTCTTCTGTTCTCTCTTTCAATTCTTTCAATGGCGAGTATGCTTATATGGAAAAGGAGAGAGACTGATATGCCCGAAACCGAGCTTATTGCCGTCCCTACATCTCCATCGCTTGACGGCATAAAACTTACCCCGATGCAGCGACAGTTAGCCCAGATGCTTCTTGACGCACCGGGGATGAAAGTTGATAAAAGAACTTTGTGCGAGACCCTTTGGGGCAACAAAGACAACGCAGAGGAATCGCTTTATACTCTCGTCAGACGCACCAAAACCGCACTTGCCGAAGCTGACATGGAGATTGTATGCAACAGGGGCGATTCATACGAGCTACGCATAACTAACTGATTTACTGCATTGTCAGAATTTGTCAGATAAAAGTCAGAGAAATTTTTAAGCCCCGACGCATCATTTTTGCTTGCTTTGCAAAAAAATTTGCAGAGCATGAAAGTTAAAATTTCAACGTTAATCCTGACCGCAATCCTTATAATAGAGAACGGCCAAGCACAGAATCAGCAAGCGACAGACAGCCTGACACGCGAACTTCAGGAAGTCGTAGTCACAGCAAAACAACCGGCCACAAAATTAGTCGGCTCTACCCTCGTATCAACTATTCCCGGCTCAAATCTTGCAAACCTCGGCACTGCTCTCGATGTTCTTGCACAGTTGCCGATGATAAAGGTGACGGACAATTCAGTCAGCGTTATCGGCAAAAGCAATATCGAAATTTTCATTGACGGACGACCGATGCGCGACGAACAAGAGTTGTCGCAGCTGCTTTCCTCTAATCTCAAAAAAGTGGAATTACTTATGGCTCCCGGAGCTGCTTACGAGAGCACCACAGGGGCGGTGCTAAAAATCACAACACGTCAAAATTTTGTGCAAGGGCTGTCGCTTACCGACCAGTTTCTACTTGAACGCCGCCGCAAATGGTCGGTTTTGGATTACCTCGCCTTAAGTTATAGAGCCGGGAATTGGGAGTTCTTTGCCAATGGTACGATAAATCACAATAATTCACTCACAAAAGGAATAACTACCAATACTCTCGTTTATGATGGCATGAAAACGACAGTAGGCAGTTCTCAGCATATTTCATACCCGACAACAACGGGCGTTGTCAAGGCAGGATTCAACTATACCAATGGCCCACAATCGTTTGGAGCATACTATCGTTACAATCCTGAACGCGGTGACTTCAAAAACAGGGGCAGCGAATGGCTCAACGACAACCCGGCAATCAACAGTAATATCGACAAACATATACGGGCACACAGCCACCTTGCATCTCTCTATTATGAGAACACTTTTGCCGAAAAATATCTTCTTCACTTTGATGGCGATTTCCGCCGGTCAAGGGCCGACAATGATGTCGCAACTACATATCCTGAATCAGTCACCCCTGCCGTAAACTCAACTGACGAGCGGACTTCAACCCTTTGGGCCGGGAAGCTATATCTGAATTTTCCACTTTGGAATGGTGATTTTGCTGTCGGAACACAAGACAGTTATACCCATACTTCTCTTGATTACCGCATGCTGAACAGCTCCGTCAGCGAATATATTCCATCATCACTGACGGATGCACGGCAGACGTCTGCCGCATTGTTCGCTTCATGGTCGCGTATGTTCGGCAAGTTCTCCCTTTCGGCAGGTGCAAGATATGAGTATGTGGATTATAACTTTAAGGTCAACGACAAACGAGATAAAGATGTCAGCCGTCGCGACCATCTATTGACACCCGACGTGTCGCTCGGTTATTCATTTAACGAGGAATCGCAGATAAGCCTCAGTTATAAAATGGCGACAGTCAAGCCTCCGTATTCACAACTCACAGGTTCACTAAATTATGTAGGTTTGCACCAAATAGAGGGTGGCAACCCGGGACTGCGTGACGAAAGGATGCACGATGTTCAGCTGTTCGGTATGTGGAAAGGCTTTATGCTCCAGGCAGATTATACACGTTCTCTCGACACATATGCTTTTGTCAAGGAGATATATCCGGCCGACAATCTCCAGTTGCTTATGCACCCTGTGAATATCGACGTTTCGACATTGAGTTTATATCTCGTCTGGAATCAGCCTGTACGCCGATGGACACCGAATGTTACGGTCGGTATGTATAGGCAGTGGTTACAGCTTGACAATCACCGATATGACAAGCCTATATTCTCTTATTATTTCGACAATACTGTCTCCCTGCATCGCGGATGGGCTATTACGGCCAACGTCAGCGGCAGCTCGCAGGGCGATATGCACACCAACCGTTTCGGGGCTTCATGGTTTACTATGGACGCATCGGTCGGAAAAACATTCCTCAACAAATCTTTGACCGTCAAACTGTCTGCAACCGATATATTCAACACGGCAAACAACGATTAGACCATGAATACATACGGTGTTTTCGTTGACAAACGCCAAAGCTACGACCGCCAAGGAGTATCCCTCAATATTATCTACAACTTTCAGCCACGCAAGAGCATATATAAAGGTTCATCAGCCGCCGAAAAAGAAATGAAACGACTTTAATAGCAGCAATCATACTTCACAGAACCCTCGGCAGTGATGTCGGGGTTTTCTTTTGCGAAAATAAATTGGACAATCAATAATTTTATTCATTTATCGTCTAAGAGTTCGCAAATTATTATTAACTTTGCAACATTAAAACGACAAGCGACCATTGAAATTGATGGACCAAACAAATTTTGACTCTCGTCCGACGTGTGTCGGATGTCATTCTTCAAAAAAGGAATGACAACCCAACGGTATATTTTTGTTACAATCAATGATTGATTTATTTTTACTCATTGGGGTCAAAAAAGAAACACAGACAAAGAAAAGAGTATTGGCCCATCAATTTCAATAATCGCATCATAATTATGAAAGAATCAGATTTACTAAACAAGCTCAAGAGTATGAAGACCGCAAGAGAATTAGCCTTCGTACTTAACGCAATCAAACAAAATGAGTTTGGCAAGGTTCGTTACAATATTACAAGTAAAATGCTCAAGTACTATTCATCTGATTCAATTGCACCAAAACGTTTCCGGACTTTCCATATCCACAAAAAAAAAGGTGGATTACGAGAAATTAAAGCTCCTTGTCGGCAGCTGGATGTAATTCTTACCTGTGTCAATATTATATTGGCAACCATTTATGAACCATCTACTGCGGCAATGGGATTTACTTCAGGACGATCTGTTTTGAATAATGCAAAAGTTCATGTTGGTCATAATTATGTATTTAATATAGATTTGAAAGACTTCTTCTCCTCAATTCCTCAAGCAAGAGTATGGAAACGTCTACAATTAGCACCCTTCAATTTTCCTCAAGAGATTGCTAATATTTTAGCAGGGCTTTGTTGTAGTTATGATATATTTTTTAAGACAAACGTTTTACCTCAGGGGTCTCCAGCTTCTCCTTTGCTAACAAATGCAATATGTGATAAACTTGACCGCAGAATGATAGGTGTTGCAAAACGATTTGGTCTTCATTATAGCCGATACGCTGATGATATAACATTTTCAAGCATGCATAATGTCTATCAAGAAGGAAGCACGTTTCGCTCAGAGATTCAGAGGATTATTTCCGAACAAGGATTTTACTTGAACGAAAACAAAACACGTCTTCAGAAAGCTGGTGCTCACCAAGAAGTGACCGGTTTAACTGTGAACGCCATTGTGAATGTGTCAAGAAAATACATCAGTGATTTACGATGGATTCTTCATGTTTGGGAGAAAGAAGGCTATGCAAAAGCTTACGCACTTTTCTATTCCAGATACAAGCATGAAAAAGGATATGTCAAGAAAGGTGAACCCTTAATGGAAAATGTTATAGGTGGAAAACTTAATTATTTAAGGATGGTTCGTGGCTCAGATAATCTCGCTTATCAGAAACTTGCTGCACGTTATGCCAAATTACAAGAGCTTATTAATGTCAATTACAATACAAACAAAACAAAAAATTACGTCTACATTCAGACTTACCGTTTAGACGATTTTCAATCGCTTTTCCACACAACAATCTCACTTGAAATTTCTAGAGACAAAAAGGTTATAGGCAAATGTATGATTGACAATAGTGAGATGTTCCTGTCAATTAGCAAATCGACGCAAAAAATTCTATGTCCCGATATAGAAGTAAAATCTTATGGAGAATCTATTCAATCCAAAGAACTTGAAAAGTGTTTTGTGTCATTATGCCGCCACGAGGGGAAAAACTTCTGGCTCATCACCAAATTTGAATTTAAACGTTCCTTGGTGTAGATTCCACAAGTAATTACAGAATTAGCAATTTATTTGAAGAACTCTTCTTTAGGATTCGAAAAACCATTTTTTAATCACTGTAATTGGCTTAGTCTGAATAATTCAGTCTAAGTCTCATTCTGTTGAAACGTTAATTCAGACACAGCAATCATACTCCACAGAAACCTCGGCAGTGATGGAGGGCACTGAAAAAGTCCTTCAATAAGACATCGGTCTGAATTAATCGGCA
>CAJUAR010000031.1 GCA_910584495.1 uncultured Muribaculaceae bacterium | reverse complement strand
CCAAAGGGGTCAGTCCCGCGTGCCCGAAGGGGTCAAACACACGCGCCTTTTCCAACCCCTACATTCAAAGCCTTAGCAATGTTTTCGAGTGAAGATAACTGAGGATTACCGTTTAGTGTGCGCGATAAGGATTCGGGCTTAACATTCATAATCGAGGCTAAATCTTTCAACTGTATGCCTTTGTCGGAACATATCTCCTTGACTCTGTTGGCTAATATCTTACTCATGACTTCTTAATTTGGTGCAAAGATACGAAATTAACTTTAGATATCATTTGTATCTGTTCCACTTAACCTTTTCTAGCTAAGATTATTTTGATTCAAATGATATAAGCTGTAATTTTGTGGTACTGAAATTGATAATATAAATCAGATAAAATTAATTTAATATGGAAAAGACGAAAGCAATCATATATGCGCGAGTATCAACAGCAGGGCAGGATTATGACCGTCAGCTCGCGGAATTGAAACAGTATGCCGACCGTATGGGCTATGATGTAGTCAAAACCTTTTCTGAGAAAATAAGTGGCGCAAAGAAGGTAGAAGAACGTCAAGCAATGACTGAATTACTGAACTATGTCGAAGTTAATAAGGTCGATAAAGTTCTTATATACGAGTGCAGCCGACTGAGCCGCCGTGCCGTTGACTTTCTTTCTATCATCGAAACATTCAACGAGAAGAAAATCAGCCTCTATATTCATCAGAATGGACTTGAAACACTCCTTCCGAATGGTGAAATCAATCCTATCGCAACTCTTGTTCTTGGCATCTTGGCTCAATTCAACTCAATGGAAAGAAGCCTTATCCGCAGTCGTATGGAAAGCGGTTACAATAACTATCGCAACCACGGCGGTGTTGTAGGTCGTAAGTATGGCTACCGTAAAACGAATGAACAAATGATATTAGAATATGCAGAGGAAATCAAATTGTTGAAAAAGGGTTACTCTCTTCGCAATATCTCTAAAATCACCCACACCTCAGTAAATACACTCAGAAAATTATACGCATTAACAAAAATTGGCTGATTCCAATTTTGCGCCATGAAATCGTCGGAGTATGTTTGGAATGAATATTATTAACTCTTAAATATCAAATAAATATGTAGAAAGTAAATATCAGAAGTTAGGGGTTCTAAGCATATCCCGCCGCCCAGAAGACCTATGCGCCCGACATAACGCATAGGAGGCTTAAAAGCAAATAACCACCTTAGAGTGGAGTTTATTGTAAATCTTAATGCTTACTATTGAGCAATGTACAAAAATCTTAAATCAAAACGGAAATGTAAGATATACGAAAGATGATATCAAAGCCATACGAGAGTTTTTATACGCTATGGCGCAACTTCAATGTGAAACTAAAATAGATTAAGAATGAAGAAACCAAATTTTAACACAGATGAAACAAATGTAATTATCTACTGTCGCGTCAGTACTGACGAACAACGGCAAGGAACAAGTGTAGATGTTCAAGAAGAACGTCTGAAAGCCTATTGCACTTATAAAGGGTATAACATTATCAATATACCCGAATTTCAAGACTGTAAGGAAGATGAGAGTGCAAAGACATTCGACAGACGCCCTGTAATGCAGGCTATCTTGAAGTATATCCGTAAGAATCGTGGTAAGGTTCAGAAACTACTCTTTTTGAGATGGAATAGGTTCTCGCGTGATTTATTTTCAGCAACCGATGCCGTTAGAGAACTATTGGATATGGGTGTAGAGCCGAATGCTATTGAAGAGGAGCTTAATTTTGAATCCTCTTCATGGCCCGTACTCTTAGGTGCTTATATTGGTATCGCCCAAAGTGATAATATAGCGAGGTCAAAAGCCACAAAAGACGGAATTAGAGGCACACTGAAAAGCGGTAAATGTTCTAATAAAGCACCACGAGGTTATAAGAATATCAGAGAGTCGAAACACCGCTGTTATGTCATAATAAACGAAGAAGCAGCCAAACCTATCCGCACTGCTTTTATTGAACTGTCAAAAGGAGTTATCAGTGCCAACTACGCTCGTAAAAGATACTGCCCTCACATACCCGAAAGCACATTCTTAGATATGTTGCGAAATCCGTTCTATATGGGTAAAATTCGTGTTCCAGCGTATAAGGATGAACCCGAAGAGTTGGTCGAGGGGCAACACGAAGCATTAATCTCTGAAGAAGTGTTTTACAAGGTGCAAGATATTCTTGATGGCAAGAAACGGTCTAAGCCGAAGTTGGAGAGAGCAATCAATCCCGATCTATTTTTAAGACGGTTTATTGTCTGTCCTAAATGCGGTCATGCTTTCACTGGCTCACGGTCAAAAGGCAATGGAGGCTACTACACCTATTATAACTGCTGTGAGGACGCAAAGCATTTGCGAGTAAGAGCCGAGGATGCTAACGAGGCATTTGCCCGATATGTCGGTTGTCTGAAGCCTAATGAGGCGATTTTACGACTTTACGAGGCTGTATTGTTAGATGTTCAAGGAGGCGCAAAACGAGAAATTAGAAGCGAAATAGAGGCTCTGCAAAAGCAGCTAAAAGATAAGCGCAAGCAGATTGAGGACGCAGAGGATTTGATGATTACAGATAAGGCACACACTGACCGATATACTCGTATCCTAGAACGATACGAAAGAGAGGCTCAGGAACTTGAAACTCGCATAGAATTGCTGGAGACAGGCAACCGTGAGAATATAGAACCTAAGTTAGACTATGCTATTTCCCTGATAAACAATATGGATAAGTACATAAGGGATGCACCTACTGAGGTCAAATTAAAGCTTATTGGTTCTATCTTTGATGGGAAAATCGAATTTGACGGAAAATCATATAGAACCAATTCCTACAACAAAGTGCTTGACCTTATATATGCGCAGACCAATGAGTTACGAGGGGAAGAAAATAGAAAAGAGGACTCTCGCAGTGAGAATCCTCAGTTCAGTACCCGGACCCGGGATCGAACCGGGATGGGTCGCCCCACCGGTGTTTGAGACCGGCGCGTCTACCGATTCCGCCATCCGGGCGTTAATGGTGCAAAGTTAGTTACTCTTTTTCATTCTACCAAATTTATAACTCTTTTTCTCATTTTTTTTTCGCGGCATAGCACGTAAATAGCACGTATAGCAAGAGGTGGTTTTTTTTCATAAGTCGAGGATTGTTGCACTTATAAATGTTATGTACTTTTGTTAGGTAAGAATATTAGTCGTAGCTAATTCGTGCTCCGGTGTAGGCAAAATTATGGAATAATTGTGAAATAGCCAAATAATTTCTTCTCTTCCTCAAGTTGATTATACCGACATCATATTGTCGGTGGAAAAACATTAAAAAATACTTAAAGTCCGAAATGTTTTTAAAAGTTTCAAAATAAATTGCTACCTTTGAAGCTCAAAACCTAATAACCAATTCAGCAATCTATTTTCATGGAATTACAAGAAAAGATCGACAAGACCTTCGAAGAACGTTTCGGGGGACACGGTGCTGTCTATGCATCGGCCGGACGTATCAACCTCATTGGAGAACACACAGACTATAACGGAGGCTTCGTCTTCCCCGGAGCAATCGACAAGGTGATAATGGCAGAAATACGCCCCAACGAAACCGATAAAGTGCGTGTTTTCTCAATTGACATCAACGACTATGCCGAGTTCGGCCTCAATGAAGAAGATGCTCCCGAAGCTTCGTGGGCTCGTTATATCTTCGGTGTCGCTCGCGAAGTGCTCAAACGAGGCGGCGTGGTAAAAGGTTTCGATGCAGTTTTTGCCGGAAACGTACCCTTAGGAGCAGGTCTTAGCTCATCGGCTGCCCTCGAAAGCTGCTTTGCCTTTGCCATCAATGATATGTTTAACGACAACACCATTGATAAGTTCGAGCTCGCACGTATAGGCCAGTCGACAGAGCATAACTATTGCGGCGTGAACTGTGGAATCATGGACCAGTTTGCTTCTGTGATGGGGCAGAAAGGCAAACTGATGCGTCTTGACTGCCGTTCGATGGAATTTGAATACTTCCCCTTCGAACCTAAAGACTACGAGCTGGTGCTCGTCGATTCGCGTGTTAAACACGAACTTGCCGATTCGCCCTACAACAAACGCCGCCAGAGCTGCGAACGCGTGGCAAAACGTCTTGGAATTGAAACACTCCGCGATGCCACTATGGAAATGCTCGAAGCTGTCAAAACCGACATCACTGCCGAAGACTACTTCCGCGCAAAATTCGTCATTGAAGAAAAAGACCGCGTGCTCGCAGTGTGCGATGCCCTCAATGCCGGCGACTACGAAACTGTAGGTCGCAAAATGTATGAAACTCACCGGGGTCTCTCCAAAGACTATGAAGTGAGCTGCGAAGAACTCGACTTCCTCAACGACCTTGCCCGCGAATGTGGCGTTACCGGCTCGCGCATAATGGGAGGCGGCTTCGGCGGATGCACCATCAATCTGGTGAAAAAAGAACTTCTGCCTCACTTCCTCGAAGAAGTACGCGCACGATTCAATGACAAATACGGCCACGAACCACAGATCTACGAGGTAATCATCAGTGACGGTGCCCGCAAAGTGTGTGATGCCGCTCGATAATTGATGAATTTCTATACTAAAATGTCAGAAAACAAGAAAGAAACAGTCCTTGTATCCGGCGGTGCCGGATACATCGGCACCCACACTACCGTGGCCCTTATCGAAGCCGGCTACGATGTGGTGATTATCGATAATTTCTCAAACTCCGAACCTTCGGCAATTGAAGGCGTGGAGAAAATTGTAGGACGCAAGCTTGCTTTCGAAGAAGTGGACACTTGCGACTTCGAAGCCCTCAAAGGCGTGTTCGAACGTCATCAGTTCAACTCCGTCATCCACTTCGCCGCCTATAAGGCCGTTGGAGAATCGATGCACGAGCCTCTGAAATATTACCGCAACAATCTGGTGTCGTACATGAACATCCTTCAGCTGATGAAGGATTTCAAACGCCCCAACGTGCTGTTCTCGTCGTCGGCAACTGTCTATGGCGATGCCGAAGTGCTGCCGGTTACCGAGCAGACACCCCGCCAGCCCGCCACTTCGCCATATGGCAACACAAAGCAGATGGCCGAAGACATTCTGCGCGATTGCTGCGCAGCCTACGAAGGCTTCCGCGGCATTGCCTTGCGCTACTTCAACCCCATCGGCGCACATCCGTCGGCTCTCATCGGCGAATTGCCCCGCGGTGTGCCAAACAACCTCATCCCCTTTGTAACTCAGACTGCTGCCGGCATTCGCGAGAAACTTTCGGTGTTCGGAAACGATTATGATACGCCCGACGGTACTTGTTTGCGCGACTATATTGATGTTGTCGACCTTGCGAAGGCCCATGTTGCCGCTGTCGACCGCATGACACAGGGAAAGATGAAGGCTGCCTACGAAATCTTCAACGTCGGAACAGGAAAGCCTCTCTCTGTGCTCGAACTCATCAACCGCTTTGTCGAAGCCAACAAAGTCGAATTGCCTTATGTTATTGTTGGCCGCCGCGACGGCGACGTGCCCGCAGTGTGGGCCGACACCGCTCTGGCCAATGAAGAACTGGGATGGAAAGCCGAACGCGATATTGACGACACCCTCCGCGCCGCCTGGGCCTGGGAAAAACATATTCGTAACATTAAATAATTGACGGATATGACACGCTCTTCTGTTCCCTCTCCCGCAGGCGAAATCGACATGCTCACACTCACCAATGCCCTCGGGGCATCGGTGACGCTGTGCAGCGTGGGAGCCGGCGTTGCTGCCGTCAATGTGCCCGATGTAAATGGTGTGCTTGCCGACGTGGCCCTTGGCTATGCCAATCCGGCCGATTACCTCGGCGATGGTCCCTGTGCCGGAAAAGTGCCCGGCAGGTATGCAAACCGTATTGCGCGAGGTACTTTTGTTCTCGACGGCAAGGAATACCACTTGCCAATCAACAACGGTCCGAATTGCAACCATGGAGGCCCTGAAGGTTTCCACAACCATATCTGGAAGGTAGAGAAAGCCGAGGATAACTCGGTGACCTTCTGCTATGTGTCGGCCGATGGCGAAGCCGGATTCCCGGGCAATCTTACCGCTCGTGCCACCTATGTGTGGACCGACGACAACACGCTTGAGCTCACCCTCACCGCCACTACCGATGCTCCTACTGTTGTGAATCTTACCAACCACAGCTACTGGAATCTTGCCGGACACAATGCCGGAAGCGTGCTCGGCCACAAGCTGCAGCTCATGGCTTCGCGCTTTCTGCCCACCGACAACACCCTCATTCCTGAAGGGGTGCTCGTCGACGTTGAAGGTTCGCCTATGGACTTCACACAGCCAAAAGAAATTGGCCGCGACATCAAGGTGCCGTTCCCTGCTCTTGTCTATGGCAAAGGTTATGACAACTGCTGGGCCATAGACGGCTATGAAGCCGGCAAGATGCTCACTGCGGCTGTCCTTACCGACGAAACTACGGGCCGTCGTCTGACAGTGAGCACCGACCAGCCCGGCGTGCAGGTATATACCGGCAACTGGCTCAGCGGATGCCCGGCCAACAAGGACGGACGCAGCTACGACGACTACGACGGCGTGGCAATTGAGTGCCAAGACTTTCCCAACTCGCCCAACACGCCGGCGTTCCCTTGCACAGTCCTTCGCCCCGGCGAAACCTACTGCCGCCATATCTCTTTCAAATTCGACATCTTATAAAATACCTTATAACCATTCAAATGAAACCTACATTATTTATCCTTGCAGCCGGCATGGGCAGCCGCTACGGCGGCCTAAAACAGCTCGACGGTCTCGGTCCAAATGGCGAAACCATCATGGACTATTCCGTGTTCGATGCTCTCCGTGCAGGATTTGGCAAAGTTGTCTTTGTAATCCGCAAAGACTTTGAACAGGATTTCCGCACCAAAGTGCTCTCCAAATATGAAGGTCACGTGCCTGTGGAAGTTGTCTTCCAGGCTGTGGACAAACTCCCCGAAGGATTCACCTGTCCCGCCGACCGCTCCAAACCATGGGGCACGACACAGGCTGTGCTCATGGGGGCAAGCGCAATCAACGAACCGTTTGCTGTGATTAATGCCGACGACTTCTATGGCCGCGACAGCTTTGAAGTTCTTGCCAAAAACCTGATGGAACCGCGTACGGGTGCCGGTCAATATTCTATGGTCGGTTTCCGCGTGGGCAACACCATGACAGAAAACGGAAGCGTGAGCCGCGGCATCTGCAAGACCAATGCCGAAGGCTTGCTCACCGCCGTTGAAGAGCGTACCGATGTGCGCTACGATGGCGAACATCAGATTGTTACTAACAATGCTGCCGGCGAACTCGAAGTCCTGGCCCCCAACACTCCCGTGTCGATGAACATGTGGGGCTTCACTCCCGACTTCTTCTCCGTAGGGCTGGAACGTTTCGAAGACTTCCTGCGTAAGAATGTAGATGTGCCCAAGGCCGAATTTCCTCTTCCTCCATGCATAGAGCCCCTTATCAAGGATAATAAAGTGACTGTGAAAGTGCTCGACACTACTTCGCGCTGGTTCGGCGTTACATACAGCGCCGACCGTCCTGCCGTTGTCGAAAAATTCGCCAAACTCCACGAGAGCGGCGAATATCCCACTCCGCTATTCAAATAATTTTATGTACTTTTTGCCGCGCCGGTGCTCATCCGGCGCGGCCTTTTTGCAATATGTTAAGACCCGGAACCCTCGCCGATGCCACGCAGATGGCCGATATTTTCAATCATTATGTGCGCACGAGCACTGTAATTTTTTCCAATACCGAGCTTACGGCCGATGATATGCGGCGCAAACTCATCGACCTTGAGGTCGGAAGCAAATTTCCTTTCATTGTAAGCGAGGAAAACGACGGCATCATCAGCGGCTATTGCTATGCCCACCGATGGATGCCCGATGCTGTCTATGGCCGCTCGTGGGAATTGACCATCTATCTGAGCAACTCACACCTGGGAAAAGGCATAGGTTCGGCCTTGATTCAGCAAATGGAAGCTCTCTGCCGCCAAGAAGGGGCGCATGTGCTCATGGCAAGCATCACCGAGGGCAACAGGGCATGCGAACAGATGTTCCGCCGTGCCGGTTTCGGCATTGTGGGCCGCTTCCCTGAGATTGGTTTCAAATTCGGCCAATATCTCAATGACGTAATCTATCAGAAAATTCTCTGAAATCGATTTGTTGCCCGACGCATAGCATTTGGGAAAATTAACAGACATAAACAGCAGGTAAAATTGCCGCAAATATTCGTTCATTTTTATGTTGTAAAACATAAAATGCGGCATCTTGTTGTTTTACAATGATTTAATGGTGTGATATTAGGTGCTGAGATGACGGCTTTATATTTTTTAGGAGAAAAATCGAGGTTTTCTCGCAAATAATTATTACCTTTGAGCATCGAACCAAGAAATTAACACGCCTTAACTCATAGTTATGGAGCAGACATTTATCATTCTGAAACCTTCAACCATATCCCGCAGCCTTGTCGGCGATGTTTTGATGCGCTTCCAGCGCAAAGGATTGCGCATTGCCGGTATCAAAATGATGCGCCTTAATGAAGAAATCCTCCGCGAGCACTATGCTCACCTTGTGGACCGTCCTTTCTTCCCCACACTGCTCAAATCCATGATGGCAACTCCCGTCATCGTAGCAGTGCTTGCCGGCAAAGAAGCTGTGGCTGTCGTTCGCGCACTCACTGGTGCTACCAACTGCCGAGTGGCAGCTCCCGGCACTATTCGCGGCGATTTCGGCATGAGCGGTCAGGAAAACATTATCCATGCTTCGGACAGCGTTGAAAATGCCGCTATCGAGGTTGCTCGTTTCTTCAAACCCGAAGAGATTTTCGACTACGAGCTTCCTACTGTAGCTTCTATCTACGCTCCTGACGAACGTTAAGACACAAGAACTCTTAACTCTCCAATGAAGAAATTTTTCATTTTTGCCGCCGCCCTTGCAGGTTTGACTTTGTCGGCTCAGGAGTATAAGCTCCCCGACCGTCATGCCCTGAGCCATGACAACTTGTTGGCTAATCAAGGCAACGCCGGCATCACCGTCGAAAATACTCAGAAGTACCTCGAAGAACTTTTCAACGAGGAAGAAGAACCAGAATTTGACATCTACACCGAAGGCTGGGACAGCAAGCATGTGAACTGCTACACCGAAGCTCAGGTGCCCCAAACTGCACAAATAGATGTGTCGAAGTTCTCGATGCCTCATGCTGGCTACATCACCTCGCCCTATGGTTACCGTCGTCGTTTCCGCCGCATGCATAAAGGTGTGGATTTGAAAGTGAACATTGGCGACACAATCCGTGCTGCTTTCGACGGCCGTGTGCGCATCACCAACTTCGAACGCAGTGGCTATGGCAACTATGTGGTTCTCCGCCACACCAACGACCTCGAAACTGTCTACGGCCACCTCTCTGCTTTCCTTATTAAGGAAGGCGACTATGTGAAGGTGGGCGATCCTATAGCTCTTGGTGGGAACACCGGCCGCTCTACAGGCCCTCACCTCCATTTCGAGACTCGCTACATGGGCTATGCCATAAATCCATGCGCAATTTTCGACTTTGCAAACCAGACCACACATACCGACCTTTATACTTTCGACAAACGAACATACAAGGACGCACGTAATTTCTCGCCTAAGGCAAATTCGGAATACGCTGCAGCCTACCGCAAAGCCAACCCTCCAAAACCTTATTCAAAGGGTGGAAACGTGTCGGCTCTCGGTAAAAGCACAACTTCCACAAGCCATGGTCTGAGTTCGGTCTACCGTGTTCGCAAAGGCGATAGTTTGAGCAAGATTGCAAGCCGTCACAGAACAACAGTGGCTTCGCTCTGCCGCCTGAACGGAATCAAAACTACCACGAAACTTAAAGTGGGACAACGCCTCAAACTACGCTAAATTCAGCTAAACGATCAGACCCCATGCAGCATTTAAGCCGCATGGGGTTTTTCGTTATCATGGCGCAAAGCGGAAGGCCAAATACGCGGCGAAGCCATGGAGGCGAGCTTCCTCGCCTCGCCCTGTCGCTAGCCCGGCCTTCCGGAATCGTCCAATATTTAAAGATTACATCAAGATTGATGACCGTGCCCGAAGTGCCATTGCCCCGGTGCGTAGATTGCTGCCGAGGGCAAAGTTTTCGACTGTTTTCACTTATATGCTACAGCCTTAGCTTATGCGCCTCGCTTTTTTGCACGTGTAGGTTCTGTCAGACCTAAATTGAAAGTATTTTCTTTCGGGTGGAGACAATTGTATGCGAAAGGAGGCTTGCTATGGATGGTAACAAATAGAGCGGCCACAGATATGGCCGCTCTTGACATGGAGATATTTGAGGAATATTATTTCTCGCCTACAATAGACTGACGAGCATCCCACCACATGCGGGTAGAAGTGGCATCGGTGCCGCCCATGCGGTCGATAGCTTCCTTGATATTGGCGGTGTTGACATCGTTTTCGATTGCCGGATAGGTGAGGCGGCGCACACTGCCCTGCCAGTCCCATGCACCAACATTTTTAACAGCCTTTTCTACCAAGCCAGGCATGGGGTCGAGAGCCGGAATGCCCAGGCGGCGATAGTCGTTATATGCTTCCTGCGAACCCTCGGGGAAAAGGGCAAGATATTTCTGAATGATAATCTTGAAGAGCTTCGAGTTGTGGTTGGTCTCGTCGGTATCTCCGCCTTCCGAATCGTTGAAGGCGGGCGATGTGCCCATCAGGTTCTTGGAGGTCGATTTGAGATATGCATCGATGACTTCATTGCTTATGCGTTCCACTTTGTCGCGGTTGAAGAACTGCATCGATGTGCGGACACCGTTTTCATAGAAGGTCTTTGCATCTCCCGAGATATAGCCGCGGAGAGCAGCTTCGGCAAGGAGGAAGTTAACCTCGTTGGCATGCATAAGAATCTGTTTGCGTTCTTCGGCTTTGTTTTTTTCTTCTTCGGTCGGAACATCATTTGCGGTAATGTAGGGATTGGGACGATCGGGAGTGATGAAGAAGGCTCCAAGGCGCGAATTGTTGGAGCAGGAATATTCGATTTTGTTGGCATCCGTAACAGGCAGACCTGCGGGTATGCCGCTCCAGCGGCCGCGGAAGTCGGCTGAATATTTCCATTTACCGCTCACTTTCTTGCGGCTGTAGGATGCAAGAGTACCGGGGCTGGTGACGTCGAACATGATGAGGGCTCGTGGATCGGCATATTCGGGCACAGAATCTTTATACCAGTCTGCTTTGGGAGCAGCTGCCGAGGTCCAGGTCGAGTAGTGGGTCGAGGGCTCGGTGCGATTGGAGGGTTTCACAATTTTGTAATCGCCGAAATTGGTGAGTATTTTTTCCATCGACAAGCTCATGGCAAGCGATTTGTCCCAGTAGTGCGGATAGGGATAGAACATGTTGTAACCAACTTTGTTGGTGTAGAGGTTACGCCCCTTCAAAATAGTGACATCTTCGGTGATGAATCCTGCATCGCAGGCCAATGCAGCAGCAGCTTCGCGCTTTGCCACTTCCGGAGCAACCTCTGTAAGACGCATTGCGCAGCGGAGGCGGAGCGAGTTGGCAAAGGCGCGCCATTTGGCCACGTCTCCTTCGAACACCAGGTCGTAATCTTCAAATTCGTTGTAGCCTGTATCTTTCATTGAATTGATGGCCAGTTCGAGCTGTTTGAAGAAGTCCATATAGATGTCTTCCTGTTTGTCGTAGGAGGCGGCGATTCCCGTACCATTGCAAGCAGTGGAGTAGGGGACATCACCGAAGTAGTCGGTGTGTCGCTGGGCAATCCACACACGCCATATGCGTGCGGCCTGCTGGATGTTGTTGCGGTGTTCGCCAAATTCCGGTTCGCAAATACGAATCACCTCGTTCATGTTCAGGAACCAGGTGTAATAAAGGTTCCAGTAGTATTCGGTAATCCAGTCGTCGTTCACTTGGCCATACTGGTTTTCGTATTTTGGTTCGTTGACGAAGTACTGGCAATAGTGGTCGGTGGTGAGGTTTGTCATACGCTGCCATGAATCGGCAGAGTATGTCGAACTAACAATCCATGGTGTGAGCAAGTATATCGGCTTTATCTTGTCGGCTGTCACATTGTTGGGGTCGGTGTTCATTTTGTCGAAGTCTTCGCAGGAAGTAGAGCCCAGGGAAACGGCAGCGACAAGAAGCCAGGATATTTTTTTGAATATATTTTTCATATTGGTTTCTATATGCTTTATGGATTAGAGAGGTTTAGAACGAGATGTTGAGGTTGAAACCGAAGTTGCGCATGGAGGGAAGAGAATAGTGTTCTATACCGCCTGCATTGCCTGTCGATACAGTCGATTCGGGGTCGAAACCGTCGGGACCTTTGTAGTAGATCATCCATAAGTTTCGAGCCACAAATGAGAGCTTGCAGCCGGTGAGGGGCGATTTTGCAAGAATTTTTTGTGGAACGGTATAGCCCACGGTGAGTTCGCGCAGACGGAGGTTGGTGCCGTCGTAGACGAAGAGGTCGCCAACGCCGTTTACCTGTGTCCAGTAGGCCTGCGGGCTGATATAGGTGGTGTTGGGCGAGTAGGTGCCGTCGTCGTTTTTAACCACACCGTCGACGAGGATACCGCCGGGTGTCCCGCCATTCTTGTAGGTCTCCCATGCGTCACGACCAGCTACGGTGAGGATGCTTGTACCGGCCTGAGTAGAACGGGCAACAGAGTTCATGTATATGTCGCCGCCTTTGCGGAAGTCGAGCAGGAAACTGAGCGAGAATCCTTTGTAGGTGAAGACGTTGTTCCACGAAGCCTGCCAGTCGGGGAGGTAGTTGCCGGTGGGATTGTCGTCGTCGTCACCGAGTTTGCCCATCAGAGGAAGACCATTCTTGTCGACGATAATTTTGCCTTCTTCGTTGCGGATGAAGCGTTTTGTGGAAATGTCGCCGTAGCGGCCGCCTTCGGGAGCAAGAATCTTGGCAAAGGCATTCTTGCCGATTACATAGGTGTGAAGCTCTTCGTGAAGTTCTATGATTTTGTTGCGGTTGCGGGTGTAATTCAAAGTTGTTGTCCACTGGAAGTCCTTTGTGCGGACAGGGGTTGCGTTGATAACGAATTCGAGACCTTCGTTCTGTACATTACCGGCGTTGATGAGCTTTGAGCTGTAGCCCGTGGTCTTCGATGTGGGCAGACGCAGAATCTGGTTGGTGGCGTTCTTCTTATAATATGTGAAGTCAAGACCCAGGCGGTTGTCAAGGACACGGAAGTCGAAACCGAGTTCGGTGGAGCGAACTTTTTCGGGCTTGAGGTCTTTAAGAGGCATGACTTCGCTTGCTTGCGAACCGATGAGATTGTCGTAAAAGTGCCAGATGCCATAGGTTGTTTCCAGACTGTAGGGGTCGGTGTCGTTACCAACTTCGGCCCACGATGCGCGAAGTTTTGCAAATGTAATCCAACGGGGAACGGCCACTTTGAAGTCGGCAAGCATGTCGTTGATCACAAGGCCGCCGCCAATCGACGGATAGAAGAAGGAGCGGTTGGCATGCGGGAGTGTCGACGACCAGTCGTTACGGCCGGTGATGTCGACGAACAACCAGTTGCCCCAGTTTAGCGAGGCAAGTCCATAGATTGAATTGATTGCACGGTTGCTTGCGCTGTTGGTCGATGTGATGAGCAGGCCGTTTTTGGTACGGAAGAAGTCGGGAACTTCAAGAGCTCCGGAATCTTCATCCATTTTTTCGGAGTGAACGTGCATAAGGTTGCCACCCACGCTGACGCTTGCCGATAATTTGGAACCCCAAAGGTTGTCTTGGCTGGCTGTGATAAGGGCATCGGTGTTGCGTTCACGGCGTTTGCTCATCGACACTTGATACCGGCCATGGCCAACATAGGAGCCGACGGGGAATTTAGAGGAAGTGCAATTTTCACTGCCATCCCAGTACATATCCTCGCCATGACGCAGTTTCAAGCTCAGCCAAGGCATAATCTGCCAGTTGAGTTGGATGAAACCAATCAGGCGGTCGCGGTTGCTTAAGCTCTTGTTGACTTCTGCGGCATAGGGGTTGAGGACGGCTGTGTTATCATCATTCCAGCGGAGAACGTTGCCATTTTCATCAAAACCGGCAGCCATGTCGGAGAAGTGTACGCTTCGCGGCATAATCAGGTAGTCGCGCATAATCGAAGCCTCGCCGTTGCCAAGTGCCGGTAGGTTCCAGGTCTTGGTCTTGATGTAGTTTACCTTTGTGTCGAGCGATATGTTCTTGGTAAAGTTGATGGAGCCGCGGATGTTCATATTGAAGCGGTCGCGGTAGTTCTGAGGAACAACGCCGTCGATACGCTGATAGGAGAACGAGCCGCGGAAGGAGCCCTGCTCGCCGCTGAAACCAGCCTCGAGGGTGTTGGTGGTGGTTACGCCTGTCTGCAGGTAGTCCATGATGTCGTTATTGTAGGCTTTGAATGGACGCACTTGGCCTGTCCAGTCCTCAATTTCCCTACCATCCATTTTGGGACCCCACGACAGGTTGTTGTTGCCGACATATTCGCCGTCGGAACCTTGACCGTAGATGTTCTGGAGCTTGGGAGTGGTGAGGGGTGTCTCGATCATCACATTGGAGTTGAATGTGATGCCCCAGCCTTTCTTGCCGCCAGATTTCTTGGTGGTAATCATCAGGACACCGTTGCCTGCACGTGTACCGTAGAGGGCAGCGGCAGCCGGGCCTTTAAGCACCGAGATAGATTCGATGTCGTCGGGGCTTATGTCGTTGAGGCCGTTGCCGCTATCGGTTCCGCCCCATTCCTTGAGGCTGCTGCCTCCGTTTCCGTTGGCAATAGGCACGCCGTCGACAACAATAAGGGGCTGGTTGTTGCCAGAAAGTGAGTTGTTACCACGGATAATGATGCGCGAAGACCCCATCGAACCGGAGCCGGAGGTCGAAACCTGAAGGCCGGCCACACGACCAGACAGGGAGTTGAGCATGTTGTTTTCGCGAGCTTCGGTGAGAGCGTCGCCTTTGACATCTTGAACAGAATAACCAAGAGCCTTGGCCTGGCGCTTGATGCCCAGAGCGGTCACCACCACTTCGTCGAGGCTTTCACTCGAAGGTTCGAGAGTTACGTTAATTGTCGATTTTCCTTTGACTGCAACTTCGGCAGCTTTGCACCCTACATAAGAAATTTGAAGAACGGGGTTTGCTTCGGAAGTTTTGATAACAAAGTTGCCATCAATGTCAGTGGCCTGGGCAACTTTGGTGCCTTTGACCTGTACGGTGGCACCGATGAGAGGTTCTCCTTCAGAATCGATGACAGTACCTTTAATTTCCTTGACAGACTGTTCAGCCTGCTGAGGTTCCGGCGTAGGGCTGGCATAAGCCTCTGTATACGCTCCGGCCATCATAATGCCGGCTGCCAAAACGAGCTTTGGCAATGTGGCAGAAAGTGATTGGCTTTTGTTCATTTTTGTTGGATTTTTAGGTGTTGTTTTAAGTTTTTTAAAGATAATTGAATCGTGAAATAAGAGAAGGGGAAAGAGTTGTGTGCACTGTGTGGTAAGTCTCAAGTTGTAGAGAGGATAATAGTTGGTGTATAGGGTGTGTTGCTTGTTCAGATAATTGTTTGCAAAGTTAGCCAAAACAAAGGCTTTGACAAACTTTTCGAAGCACTATTTATGTTTTATTAACATTGCGTGTTAATAATTGCAATAAATAGACAGGCGTTTCGATGTTGCGAAACGCCTGTCGATATTTCATTTTTTTTAATTAGATTTCTTTGGCTTCCCATCCAAGAGCGGAGGCTCCGAGAACTGCCGCATCGGCTTCTTTGAGCTCGCTTAGGATGACTTTTGCTTTGCCCTTGAAAATGGCGAGCATGTTCTTTTCCATAGCTTCGCGCAATGGTCGCATCAGCAGGTCGCCGCTCTTTGCCAGACCACCGAAGAGGATGAAGGCTTCGGGCGATGAGAATACCATCATGTCGGCCATTGCTTCGCCTAGCAGGGTGCCGGTATAGTTGAATATGTCTTTTGCAATCTGGTCGCCGTTCATGGCAGCATCGTAGACATCCTTGGATGTGATTTGCTCAATGGGGATGTTGCGGAGCAACGAGGGTTCGTTGCTGCGAATTTCAAGAAATTCGCGTGCCGAGCGTGCAACACCGGTTGCCGAGCAGTAACATTCCAGACAGCCTGTGCGACCGCAACCGCACAGACGGCCGTTGTTTCGTTTGATGATGACGTGTCCCAGTTCGCCGGCAAGACCGTCATGGCCATAAACAACTTGTCCGTTTATTACAATTCCCGAACCTACGCCGGTGCCGAGGGTAATCATAATAAAGTCTTTGAAACCGCGAGCGGCTCCATATGTCATTTCGCCGAGGGCGGCGGCGTTTGCATCGTTGGTGATGGCTACTGGAATGCCGAATTTTTCGCTCACCAGCTGAGCCAAAGGCATGCTGGGCCAAGGCAGGTTCACGGCGTTGTCAATCCAGCCGTTATAGTAGTTGGCGTTAGGGGCTCCGATGCCGATGCCTTGAATCTTGTCAACAGCATCGTTGGCTTCAATCAGGCGTGTGGCTTCGGTATGGAGGTCTTCGAGATAGTCTTCGAATTTGGGATGTTTGCCGGTTTTGATCGAACCGCTTGCAATAACGTTGCCACGGGTATCGACAATGCCGAACACCGTGTTAGTACCGCCTATGTCAATACCAAGTACGTAGGGTTTCATGGGTTATTAGAATCTAACTGAATGTTATTTTTTTAAATTTTTCTCAAAGTTACGCATTATTTCCCAATTGAGCAAATGGAATAAGAGCTTAACATTACTTAACTCTTGGGGTGTAACTTTTCTGACATTCAAAACGTCAGATATGTACAACCCTCAAATATTAATCTACAATGAAACGAATCATTATTGGTATCTGTGCCCTGGCGGCGATGTTTGGAGCGGGATTGGCCGCTTATGCCGCTAACAAAGGCAGCAAATCGAACCAGACGGTTACCCGCAGCTACGATTTAGGTAATTTTAAGGAAATCGATGTGTCGTTTATCACCGTCGAACTCACCCAGGGGCCGGCCGGCAAAGCTACGCTAACAGGACCGGAAAATCTCGTCGACAAGGTGCTTGTGCGCAGCAAGGGCGACGAGGTGGAAATTGACATTCCCGGCAATAATAAGATAAATAAATCGAGAAATAATTATCGCAACATAGTGCTGAAGGCGAGCAGTTCCGACATTCAGGAAATAAAAGCCGAATTGGCAGCCCAAGTGAATGTGGACAAACTCTCAAGCAAGGCCAAGGTAAACCTCGAAACCGAGACTGCAGGT
Source organism: uncultured Muribaculaceae bacterium (assembly GCA_910584495.1). Classification (GTDB taxonomy): domain Bacteria; phylum Bacteroidota; class Bacteroidia; order Bacteroidales; family Muribaculaceae; genus CAG-873. The sequence goes on along the minus strand of CAJUAR010000031.1, from coordinate 12,122 downwards.
GCTATTGAGGTAGGTATGCTATCCTGCGATGGTGCCAATCTCGAGGCTGAGACTGCCGGCAGTATCGTTGTGGGCGAAATCCGCAACGATGGTATGCTCCATGCTTCGGCAGAAACTGCTGCAAATATCAAAATCAAGGGCGGCAATGCAGGGACGGTCCGGCTCAGTGCCGAGACTGCCGGCAATATAAGTGTGAAAGCTTCTATAAGCTCCGGCCGAGCCAGTGCCGAGACAGGCGGATGTATCCAAGCCGATAAATCCCGTCTCAGTGTCAGCTCCGAAACCGGAGGCTCAGTAAAGAATATTAAATAGTTTTTTGTGGAATAGATTGATTATTTTCCAAGACGCCGACGGATATAATCTATAATCAAGTCGGCAAGCTCTTCAATGGGGAGTTGCGAACTGTCCACCGTGAGGTGGTAGGATGTCGCGGCTCCCCATTTTTTGTCGGTGTAGAAATTATAGAAGTTGGCACGCAGCTTGTTGGTACGTTCGGCCAAAGCCACGGCGCGGTCCTCGGTGTCGGCATCGCCTCGTTCCATGATTCGGCGTGCACATTCGCGGGTCGGGGCATGGACAAAGATGTTGACAACATTTGGCACGTCGCGTAGCACGTAGTCGGCCGAGCGGCCTACTATTACGCAAGGCTTGGCCGTTGCTATTTCGTGCATGAAGTCGCACTGTGCTTTATAGACAGCGTCTGTGCCCGAAGCAGTGGCATCGCCCAGCCACGACATGGGGTAGAAGCCCATGCTGAATGGAATTATGCCTCCGATTATACGCGGCACTCTTTCGTCGCCTTTTTCGAAGAAGTCGATGTTGTAGCCGGCTTTTTCGGCAGCTTTGACAAGAAGGAGCTTGTCGTAGAACTCAATGCCCAGTCGGTCGGCAATGAGCTTTCCCAGTGCACGGCCGCCGCTGCCAAACGAGCGGCCTATGGTAATAACATATTTGTCGGGTAACATGTGTTTCAGTCAAAAATCCGAGGCCTCACGGCCTATGCCGGGAGGCCTCGGTAATCTTATGGTAAAAATAAATCGAGGAGAAGTTTAGAATGGTTTATTCCTTGGGGGCCTTCTTTGCTTTTGGCTCTTTAGGAGCGGTTTCTGCTTTTGGCTTGCGTCCTCGAGTTTTCTTTTCTGCCTTGGGATTCTCTTCTTTAGGCTCTTCTTTCTTTTTGTCGCGGCCAATGTGCTCAATGTTGTACTGCTCGATGTTTTTGCGCATCGATGCCAGTTCCTTGTTGAGGGCTTCGATTTCGGCGCCCTGGTTGGAGATGGTCAGCAGCAGCGGGTTGAGCTCTTCGTTGTCGACCTGCGAGGGGAATTGCTCTTCGACTCGCATCAGGAAGTCGGCAAGGACGTTCATATAGTTTGTGAAAGCCTGGAAGGGCGTTTCGTAGGGGCTGAAGAGGCTGTGGAGTGCACCGTCGGCTTTGCGCTTGGTGCTCATATAGAAGAGGTGGTCGCAAGTTTGCAGGTAGCTGTAGTCGCGTTTGAGGCTTCGGTTGTCGCATTGGCGCACTCGTTCGGCCACAGAGTAGAGCTTTTCGAAAGCTTCGTTCTGCATGCGGTTGCCAAGCCATGCCGACACGTCGCGTGCTTCGTCGGCACTCGATATGGGGTGCATCACCGACAGAGCGTCGACAGGTTTGATTTTGGCCACTGCTTCGGATGGAGTGACAAATTCAACACCGCGTTCGGCAGCGAAGCGAGGCAGAGCTTCGAGGAACTGGAAGATGCCCGAAGTGGCAGGCTGCAGGTCGCCGAAGGTTTCGAGGTTGAGGAAGATGTTGACAATTTGTTCTTCCTGGGGCGTTGATGCAATCCAGTCGATGTATTTGTCGGCGGTGAGGGGATATTCGTTCCAGTTGTAGTCTGTGAAACGGAATGAGATGTCATCGCTGAGCTTGGAGTTGCGAAGCAGCAGTTTTAGCTTGGGAGCTGAGGCGGCGGTGTAAACATAGTTAGGCGATTTCCAACCGAGGATGTGCTTTGCACCTTCTGTCAGGCAGGCTTTGAAACCCATTGCAACGAGCTGTGGTGCAATGTCGTCGTCATAGATAAGTTCGGTGTTGCGAACCACTTTGGGAGTTATGCCAAATCGCGAACGCAGTATGGAGCATGTTTCGGAAATCTGCTGCGCAAATTCCTCGGGGTCGGCAAGCGAAGCGAGGGAGTAGGCAAATGGCTGTGCCACAAACTCGACACAACCGGTGTCGGCAAGTTTCTTGAGAATGTCGAGGAATTCGGGAGCATAGCGTTCGAGCTGTTCGAAAGCCACGCCCGACACGCTGAATGAGCAGCGGAACTTGCCTTGGTATTGTTCGATGAGGCGCAGCAATGTTTCGGCAGCGGGGATGTATGAATTGTGGACGATGCGCGACAGGATGTCGTCGTTTAGAAAATCGTCGAAATAATAGTGGTCGCGGCCGATGTCGAAGAAACGGTAGCGTTTGAGCCGGAATGGCTGATGTATCTCGAAGTTGAAACAAATAGCTTTCATTGTTGGTGTTTAGTTGCGTCCTAAGACTTTGTTGTAAATGTCGATAACCTTTTTGCCAGCCTTGTCCCAGGTGATCTGAGCCACTTCGGCCAGACCGTCCTCGCGTAGCTGACGGTAGAGAGCGGGATAGGAAATGATGGCATGTATGGCGTCGGCCATTGCATCTATGTCCCAGTAGTCGGTTTTGATGACGTTGTCGAGAATTTCGGCGCATCCGCTCTGTTTGGAGATGATTGAAGGCACTCCCATCTGCATTGCTTCGAGGGGCGAGATACCGAAAGGTTCGCTTACCGAAGGCATTATGTAGACATCGCTGGCCTTGAGCATTTCATAAACCTGGCGTCCTTTCTGGAACCCGGGGAAGTGGAAGCGGTCGGCAATGCCGCGTTCGGCGGCAAGATTGATCATCTTGTCCATCATGTCGCCGCTGCCGGCCATCACAAATCGCACATTTGAGCAGTTTCGGAGCACCTTTGCGGCGGCCTCGACAAAGTATTCGGGGCCTTTTTGCATTGTGATACGCCCAAGGAAAGTCACAACTTTTTCTTTTGTTGCCCGAGGCATCTCAATGTCGAGAAGGTCCTGGCTCAGAGGCACCACGGCGTTGTGGACGGTTGTCACCTTTGCCGGGTCTATTCCGTAGTGGTCGATGACTGTCTGGCGTGTGAGGTTGCTCACAGTGATGATGTGGTCGGCGTGCGTCATGCCGTCGCGCTCAATGCCGTAGACAGTGGGATTGGGTTTGCCGCGAGAGCGGTCGTACTCTGTTGCATGCACATGAACCACCAGCGGTTTGCCTGTCACCTGCTTGGCATGTATGCCGGCGGGATAGGTGAGCCAGTCGTGGCTGTGGATGATGTCGAAGTCGATTGTGCGTGCAATAACGCCGGCGGTTATCGAGTAGTTATTGATTTCTTCGAGAAGATTCGAGGGGTATTTGCCGGAAAACTCAATGCAGCCCAGGTCGTTGGTGCGCATATAGTTGAAGTCGGCATAGATATGGTCGCGGAGGCGGTAGTAGAGGTCGGGATCCATCACACGGCCTATGCGGCTCTCCACATAGTCGCGGTCGACGTCGCGCCATGCCACGGGCACCTGCGAGTTGCCTATGATGCGGGCAAAGCTGCGGTCCTCATCGCCAAAAGGTTTGGGAATGACGAAGGTAATATCCATATCGCCACACTCCCACATGCCTCGTGTGAGGCCGTAGCTTGCAGTGCCAAGGCCGCCCAGGATGTGGGGAGGAAATTCCCAACCGAACATTAAAGCTTTCATTGTGAATTGATTAAGATATGTAATTGGGAATAAAGTCAACTATTTTGGTCGAAGCGTTTGAGGGTGCGGTAGGCACGGAGCACTTCGGCAACGTTTGTGGCGTGGCTCACGGCACCTCGGCCCGTATAGGGCGGGTTTCCGTCGTAGAGCTGCGAGAGCGAGCCTATGCATCCCTGTGTCATATCTTCTTCAAAGCCTATGAGCATGCGGTCGATATACCCCACGCCGCTTTGTCCGAACACTCTCAGATAGGCATCGGCATAGAATCCTATTAGCCATGGGCGGGCCGGGCCGTTGTGCATGGCAAATTCTCGCTCGTCGGGCGAGCCCTGGTAGTAGGGGCGGTAGCCGTAGCTCTTTGGCGAAAGAGTGCGCAGGCCTTTTGGGGTGAGTAGTTCGCGAGTCACCACATCGAGCACGCTCTTGCGCTGACGGCGGTCAAGCGGCGAATAGTCAAGCCCTATGGCTATGGCCATATTGGGACGCACCGAAGGTTCGGCAAAAGTGCCGTCGACAAAGTCGTAGAGATAGCCGCTTTCGTTGAGGAAGGTGTCAACAAAGGGTTGTTTCATCTTTTCGGCTTCGGCGAGCCATGACTGACGGCGTTCTTCGAGTTCGGGAAGGCCTTCGGCAAGCTGAGCAGCAAAGCGCAGGGCGTTGTACCACAATGCATTGAATTCGACCAGCTTGCCAGTGCGTCGCACAACGGGCAGGCCGCCGAGCATTGAATTCATCCACGAAGCGGGGCTCAGATGCCCGTCGGTCGAAATCAGGCCTGTGGCCTGGTCCACAAACAGGTTTGGATGGCCTCCGGCAAGAATCCAGTCGACGAGAGTGGCCACAGGCTGCATATATTTGCTGCGGGCGTCGTCGTAGCCTACTGTTTTGGTATACTGCTGTAGAGCCCACAGAGCCCACAGAGGAATGTCGGGAAGGTCGATGCCGCGTATGTGTTTGGACAGCTTGCGGGTTTCGACAAAGTTGAGCAGGGCTTTGAGAGCCGTGTCCATGATTTCCTCGTAGTCGGCACGGTGGTCGATGGCAAGGGTCAGGCCCGGCATTGCCATGAAAGTGTTGCGGGCGAGCACCACACCCCAAGGGAAGCCCGAAATGAGGTACATGCCGTCGCCGCGTCGGATATAGAACTGTTTGGCAGAGTTCTTGAGGCAGTTGAAGAAAGAAGTTCGAGGTGTGCGGCTCGAAATTTCGGCCTCGTACATCTTTGAGAGGTTGCGTGGATTAACCTCGTTTATGCCGGCCGAGAAAATGAGCGATTCGCCTTTTTTGATAGGCACTTCGAAATAGCCGGGTACCCACAGGTCCTCGCAGTAAGGCACGCCGCGTTCGAGGTCTTTGACATATTCAATATCTTTGTACCAGTTAGGTTCGTCGACCCATTGGGGCGTGTGGTTGAACTGCATATAGAGGGTGGGGAACCCGGGATAGAGGCAGCTTGCCACACCGTTGTTGACCGGAGTAATCTCTCGGTTTATTGCGTCGTTGGCCATGCATAGGTTGTTGACCTCGCGGAACGCCAGGAAAGGCTTGAAGCGGAGCGTGGTGGCCGAGTGTGCTTCGACAAGAGTGTAGCGGATGAGGATACGGTTTTCGCGGCTGATGAAGATTTTTTCCTTGGTTAGAATCACACCGCCCACGCGGTAGGTGGTGCGGGGCACACCTTCGCAGTCGAACTCACGGATATACTTGTGGCCTGCAGGGCTGTAGACACCGCCTTTGTAGCGGTGTATGCCCAGGTTGAACGGGGCCCCGTGCTGGATTACAGTTTCGTCGAGGCTGGACAGCATCACATGCGATTTGTTGTCCAACTCTTCGATAGGGATTACCAGGAGGCCGTGCTGCTTGCGTGTGTTGCATCCCACAAGGCTGGTGCAATGGTAGGCACCGGCCTGGTTGGTGCGCAACATTTCTTTGGGCAGCGACTGTTCCAGATTGATGAGCAGGTTCTTATCAAATTTAAGATAACTCATTTGGTATTAGTTTATAAAGATAGCTTTTTTTTCGTTAATGTCGGTTGTGAGGAGAATGGATAATTATTATAAATGGTCTTTTAATTTTGCGAAGATAGCGACTTTTCTTCACACCGACAAGTAAATATGCCAAAAAACATGTTTTTGCCCATGACTGTTGTCTTGCGCGACTGTTGTCTTGTCTACCAAAGGTTGAACCTATAGCCGAAAACGGCTTCGAACGAAAGAAATCCGCCGGCGTAGGTTGTTTTTTTGCTGTTTATGATGGCTATGTCCATTTTGCCAGTAGAGCCGAAAAACCAACGACCGCAATTCCACACCACCGAGAGCTTGGCCCGGTTGAAGAGCGACAGAGAGACCTCCGAGATGTTGGAATTGACATATCCTTTGCGGATACCGATTATCGGCGACATGCTCACCCCCAATGTCCATCGGCGCGAAAAACACCAGTTGTAGCCATAGCCCAGGCGCACTGCATAGTTGTAGGTGTCTACATTGTAGCGGTAGTTGTGCCATGAAGGCGGCAGCTCTTCGAGCAGTTCCCTTGGCAGTCCGCTGAAATTGAATTTCAGCGACTGGTGGTATATGGAAAAGCCGGTGTAGAATGAGCCGGCACTGCGTCGCTGAATTCGGCTGAAGCTGAAAGCGGCAGCTTCGCTATATCGTTTGTGGGTCAGGAAATAATATGCGTCGATGCCCCATGTTTCGTTAAGCAGGGCGTTGAAAGGCACATTGAGGTGCTTGCCTTCTCCGCCGATGCCGAATCGGCGGATGGTTGTGCCCACATCGTTGCGTGTGAAGTATGCTTCGACGGCGAAGAGCATGCAGTTGAAGCCAAAACGCAGGCGTCGTCGCGACTTGTCGGGGCCGTTGAGGAGCTTGCTGATGTTCACGTCGTATCCGGCCGACAATGCAAGGTAGGTGACGTAGAGTCCGACTGAAGTCGAAGGGTCGGAGTACATGAGTATGTTAGTTTTGTTGGGCAGTTGGAAGTGGTATCCGTCGAGCCAGTTGTCGGTGGTTATTTTTGCGTTGAATTTATATCCGGTTCCTCTGACATATGCAGTGTCGTAGCCGTTGAAGAACTTGTCTCCCCATCGGTAGGTGTTCACCACAAATCGTGGAAATTTGCCCATGGAGGCAATGCTGTCGAGGTCGAATGAAAACGCATGGCAATGGTTTGCTAACGCCGAGAGGAGCAGCAAACAGACAAAAGACAGGATTTTATGCCTGTGTTTCATGGTGTCGACACCGTCAGTACCATCTTATGCCGTTCGAAATCGATGAGCGTTTGTCATATTTGAGGTCGCTCAGCAATGAAGACTTGACTGATATGTGGAAATTATAGCTTTTATACGGTCCCACAGGCACAAAGCTTGCCGTCATGGCAAAGCAGTGTAGGTCGCGGGATATGTTGCAATTCATATATGCAATTTTGTGCGTGTCGAAATTATATGAGGCCGAGAACGAGAAATTCCAGTTTGGCGTGGGCTGAATGTTGCCCGAGAAAGATAGATTCTGGGTAATTCGTCCGTCGTATTCCATTTTCTTTTTGTTGAACGAGCCGTAGCCGTAGTTCACCGAGTAGTTGACCGACAAGCTCCACGGCACGCGCCAGCGCACATATCCGTCGGGATCGAGTTCGGCCGACTGGCTGTTCTGGTCTTCTTGCCTGTCGCGGTTGTTGCGGTCGTTTGAGGCTCCGTCGGTGGGCTGGTTGTTATTGTCGGGGTTATCCTTTTTGTTTTTGCGCTTGAATGTGTCGTTGTTGAACGTATAGGAGAACGATGTTCCGGTGCGCATCAGTCGTCCCCATCCTTTGCCGGCTTGCAGACGTGTGCGGTTGACCTTCACCGGAGTTCCGCTTTCGTTCAGAGCGTAGGTGTAGGGGTCCCACGTTGCCGAAATGTTGAGGTTGAAGTTCTTGGCAAGACGCAGCAGTAGCGAAGTGTTGATGTCGCTCCATCGCAGCGAATCGGCCACGAAGTTATAGCTCTGCGAAATCTGGAAGTTTTCGATGAGCGAAATTTTCTTTTCTCCGGTGCTGTCGTTGTCGCTCTTCACTTTCATCTCCAGGTTGTCGGAGATTGACATGGACAAAGAGCCCGACGGACCGGCTCCCGGCACGCCGAAGAGGCCGTTGGGGAACTTGGAGTACTGCCGTTCCATCTGACGGCCACGGCTGTCGATATAGCTGTATTTTCCGTAATAACCGAAGAAAGGCGAGGCAAAGTCGGGATTGCCGCTGAACGACAAGGAAGGAGTGATGACATTACGGATCATCTTCACCTTTTTGCCCAGGAAGCCCAGAGGCTGGAAGAAAAGATACATCTTGGTGTCGAGCGACACGCTGCCCTGGAAGTCCCACACGTTGTAGAAACCGTAGGTGGTGTCCATCAGCTCAACGCCTCTTTCCTGGTCGTAGCTGCGGTTCACCTTGGTGGTATACATACGGTCGGTGAGGCTCAGCGACGGTGTTACATTGATGTATTTGAAGAGGTTGAACGTAGCCGAAATAGGCACTCGGTGTACCATTCCGTTTCGCCAGTCTTTTATGAGGCTTTTCTTGAAGAAAACGTCCTGCTTGGCAGTGAGCGAGTTCTGCAGCTGTCCGGTGTAGGACATTTTAATTTTTTCGTACCATTTAGCCTCGCCGATAGCTTTTTTGCGCTTGAAGGGATAGAGCTGCGACATGGTTACTGTCACATTGGGGAACGATACGGAGAGTGTGCTGTCCTGTGTTCTTTGAGACACGTTGAATGTCGTAGAGAGGCTCCATTTCGACTGCGGGAAACGGTAGGTCATGTTGATTGTCGAGCTCTTGGTGTTCTCGGTGAAGGAGGGCGAGTAGTAGGAATTGAGGTTGTTGCGCGTGTAGCCCGAAGTGGTGAAGTTGACGCTTGCCGACAGGTTCATGTTTGGGTTGGCCTTTGCATCCTGGCTGTGGCTCCAGATAATCTGGAAGTTGGTCTGCGTGGAGTAGTCGGGCGAGCCTTTTTCGCCAAGCACCGTCTTAAGGTAGCTGACATTGAAGTTGCCTGAGTACTTATATCGTTTGGCATAGGTTGAAGTGGCCTGCAAGCCCCATGAGCCCTTGGTGTAGATTTCTCCGGTGAGAGCGAGGTCGATATTGTCGTTGATTGCAAAATAATATCCGCCGTCGCTGAGATAGAATCCGCGGTTGTAGTCGTCGCCGAAAGTGGGCACGATGATTCCCGAGGCATATTTGTCGGTGAATGGGAAATAACCGAACGGCACGGCCAGAGGCAGCGGCAGACCGGCCAGTACCATATATGTGGGGCCTACGACGATGTTTTTGCCCGGTCGCACTTTGCCTTTGGTAATGTTGAAGTAGAAGTGGGGGCAGTCGTGATGGTCGCAGGTGGTGTAGCGTCCGTCTTTGATATAAAATTCATTTTCAACATCTTTTTTCGTAGTGCCACCTGTCAGGTAGCCTTCGCCCTGCTGGGTTACGACGTTGCGGATAAAGCCTTTCTGCGTTTTGAAGTTATAGCGCATGTTTGCGGCTTCGTAGTCTGTGCCTTTTTCGTTGAAAATGGGTTTTCCCTTGATTTCACCAGTGCTGTCGGGAGTACCCACGGCATATACCGTATTGTCGTGAAGATTCATCTCAATGCGGTCGGCGTCGAGCTTTATGTCGCCGTATGTAACACTGCCGCTTCCGAACATAAAAGCAGAATCCTGCCCGACAAGAATCATTGAATCTTCCGAAGCAAACTGTACTTGGGATTCGAGGTCGGTTTTGTCGTAGCGCATGCGGCTTGGTGGCATGGAATCGGCTTTGACGAGAGCTGCAAGAGCCGGTGTCATAGTGTCGGCAGGGACAACGAGCAGCGAATCGCCGCCGACGGTGTCGGTCGATATAATGGCAGGAATCTCCTCTTCACCTTCGGCTCGCGTCGAGGGCAAGGAGAAGGCACACAGGCCTATAAGCACAACGAATATATATAATAATAGTCTTTTCAAACTTGAGTAGTCGCTTTTCAAACAGCAAAGTTACAAAAAAACTTTGACCGCAGCCCCATGCACAGCACAATTAACAAAAAAAATCACCTCCGCGAAGGAGGTGATTTGTATGTAATTGACTGAACGACTTTGCGATGCGTTGAAACAGATATGCAAAGTTATTGTTGGTTAGTGGCTTACATCATGCCGCCCATTCCTCCCATAGCCGGGGCTGCTGGGGCGGGATTTTCTTCTTTCTTGTCGGCAATGACACATTCTGTGGTGAGGAACATTCCGGCAATTGAGGCGGCGTTTTCGAGGGCCACACGAGTAACCTTTGCAGGGTCGATGACACCGTTTGCCATAAGGTCTTCGTATTTGTCGGTGCGTGCGTTGTATCCGAAGTTGCCTTCAGCATCACGTACTTTTTGGACAACTACGGCACCTTCTACACCGGCGTTGGAAGCGATTTGTCGGAGAGGTTCTTCGATTGCGCGTTCAACGATGGCTATACCAGTCTGTTCGTCGTCGTTTTCGCCCTTGAGGTTCTTCAGAGCATCGAGGCAACGGATGTATGCCACGCCGCCACCTGCAACGATACCTTCGGCAATAGCAGCGCGAGTAGCGCTCAGAGCGTCGTCGACGCGGTCTTTCTTTTCTTTCATTTCAACTTCGGAAGGCGCGCCTACATGTAGGACAGCAACACCGCCGGCAAGTTTGGCCAGGCGTTCCTGGAGTTTTTCGCGGTCGTAGTCGCTTGTGCTCTGTGCTATCTGAGCCTTGATTTGGGCAACGCGTGTTGCAATGCTGTCCTTGTCGCCGTCGCGGTTGACGATGGTAGTGTTTTCTTTGTTGACAGTCACCCTGTTGGCATGTCCGAGGTCCTGCATTGTGGCCTGGGCGAGCTGCATTCCTTTTTCTTCGCTGATGACGGTGCCACCGGTGAGGATTGCAATGTCTTCGAGCATTTCCTTACGACGGTCGCCGAAGCCCGGGGCTTTGACAGCGCAGATTTTGAGGGAGCCGCGCAGACGGTTGAGGACGAGAGCGGCAAGAGCGTCCTGGTCGACATCTTCGGCAATGATTAGGAGCGGACGACCGCTTTGTGCTGTTTGTTCGAGGACGGGCAGGATGTCTTTGAGGTTGGAGATTTTTTTGTCGTGGAGAAGAATGAAGGGCGATTCCATGACACATTCCATCTTCTCGGTGTCGGTAACGAAGTAGGGCGAGATGTAGCCGCGGTCGAACTGCATGCCTTCAACAACTTCGATTGTAGTTTCGGTGCCTTTGGCTTCGTCGACGGTGATAACGCCTTCTTTTTTCACTTTCTCCATGGCTTCGGCAATGAGGCGGCCGATGGTTTCGTCGTTATTTGCCGAAACGCGTGCAACGTCTTCGATGCGTTTGAAGTCGTCGCCAACTTCCTTTGCCTGGCTGCGGATGCCTTCAACCACGGTTGCGACGGCTTTGTCGATGCCGCGTTTGAGGTCCATGGGGTTTGCGCCGGCAGTGACGTTTTTCAGCCCCACGGTGATGATTGCCTGTGCAAGGACTGTGGCGGTTGTTGTGCCGTCGCCAGCGTCGTCGCCGGTTTTGGAGGCTACTTCTTTAACGAGCTGTGCTCCCATGTTCTGGAAGGGGTTGTCGAGCTCCACTTCGCGAGCCACCGTAACGCCGTCTTTGGTAATATGAGGGGCTCCGAACTGTTTGCCGATAATCACGTTGCGGCCTTTTGGACCGAGTGTCACTTTGACTGCATCGGCAAGAGTGTCGACACCTTTTTTGAGCTCTTCGCGAGCTTCGATATTGAATTTAATTTCTTTTGCCATGTCTGTGGAGTTTTAATCTTGAATTATTCAACAACTGCGAGAACTTCGTTCTGTCGCATGATCAGCACCTTGTCGCCGTCGAGTTCAACTTCTGTTCCGGCATATTTGCCATAGAGAACGACATCGCCTTCTTTGAGAACCATTTCTTCGTCCTTGGTTCCGTTGCCTACGGCGAGAACGGTTCCTTTGAGGGGTTTCTCTTTTGCGGAATCGGGGATTATGATGCCCGAAGCAGTAACTTCTTCAGCGGCTGTGGGTTGGATGAGCACGCGGTCGGCAAGTGGTTTGAGTTTCATGATTATGATATTGTTTAGTTTGTATTTTAATTGTTTCTGTAATTACATTTGCAAAAAGCGAGCCAGAAGAGAAATGTCAGTTGGCAACTGACATTTTGTCACTCGCCAACAAAGAAAACAATTGAAAGCTCCATAAGTTTCGTTCGCCGGACATTTGAGGCATGGCATAAAATAAAAGAGCCGCACTCGACGGCTCTTTTTGTGATGTATTAAGAGCCGGTTCGACAATATCTGTTAATCACCAGGCGGTCACTCGCCGTGCA
>CAJUAR010000030.1 GCA_910584495.1 uncultured Muribaculaceae bacterium | reverse complement strand
CCTACGTCAGTTTAGCAAACTGGTGGTTTCAGCCACTCACCCACCTCTCCATTATTGGTGTGTCATGCTTTTGTTTTGACGATGCAAAGTTAGGCTTTTTTTTTGATGCCACCAAATTTTTGAGGCATTATTTTATTCAATGAAATAAAATAAAAGGCTGCGGCCCTCTTCCCGAAGGCCGCAGCCTATATTTGGCAGAAAGTAGATTGTAGTCTTAGATGATGATTTTGAGGGTGTTGTCACCTGAACGGGCGATGTAGACACCATTTTCCATTCCATCGAGACTGAGAGTTTCTGTTTCGTCGGATTTGACGAGCTGTCCTGCAGTGTTGTAGATGGCTATGAATGCCTTGCCTGTGTTGGTGATTGTTTTTGTGGCGCGGTTATAGCTGAGTGTGCTTTTTGCTCCAAGTTTGCTTACCGATGTGGTGGGCTGTTCTTTGGCCATGAGTTTGTCAAGGCAGAAATAACCGGGGGTGTTCATTCCCCAGGCTCCACTGTCGGTGCTGTCGAGGGTGAAATAGAGTTCGTTTACGGCTCCGAGGGGGGTGAGGTCGACGTAGGACCAACCTGTGGCACCTGTATAGAATCCGTTGTCTGCCGATGCCAGTACCACTTCTACTGTTTTTTCGGAAGCATCTTCCGCAATGCCGTGTATGGTGAGTGTGAATTTGTCGTTGTTTGTGAAACGACGGCAGTAATTGTCGCCGAGCAGAGTAGTGTAATAGCTGTAGGTGGAGAGGTTGACATAGCAGCCTATTACTTCGTGGGCGAGGCCATCGTTGAAGATCATGTCTACAGATTGTTCTCCCATGAAAGCCGCGTAGTATGCAACGAGGTATGGGATTGTGTCGCTCGCTACGGGTGCACCATATTCGTTCTTGAGGACATTGCCGTCTTTGTCGAGTGCAATGCCGCCTTTGTCCATGTTGCTGAACTGGTACTTGAGGTAGTTGTCGGAGGGCATGTTGTTGGCCGAGTTCGATGCTGTGAAACCCCACCAGGACTGGTAGGCGGTCGTGGCGTTGTGCAGGAAGCAGAAAAGCTGGCTGTCGATTGTGGGGTCTTCTTCCGAGTAGGTTTTATCCCATGCTCCGGTTTCTTTGTCGAAAGTGAATTCTGTGCCGGCCTTTGTGAGGTCGAGTGTCACGATGGCGTCGTTTTCGGCTGCGAATGCATTGGCTGAGGCTGATGTGATGATGCTTGCCAACAGCAGTGATTTAATGTGGTTCATATAGTTGGTATGTAATAAAATAAAAATCCGTTGAAGCCTTTGATGCTGTGGCTACAACGGGTGCATAAGGGGCGTAAAGCCCATACCAATACAAAGTGCGACGTGGTGTCGAACTTGGAGATTGTTGCCCATAGACCCGCAGGCACATCAAAGGTGGTTGTCGAATGAGCAGGTTTTCTGACTTCTCCTGAATTTTGCACCTTCCCGGCAGTTGCCAGTGGTTGTTTGCAAAACTTGGCCATGCGGTTTGATTCCATTTGGCCGGGAGTTCACAGCAGCGGGTACTGTCGATGAATTTCACATCGTTCCCTTGTCGCATGTGTTAGGCCTCTGCCTTGTGCGCGACGTTCTCAATTCGAGTGCAAAATTACGTTTTTTATACAGAAAAAGCAAGTCTTGTTTCCAAAAAAAAAGAACAAGACTTGCTTTATAGTTTTCGAGCGTTATGGCTATCAGGCTTTTACGCCGTAAGCTTCAAGCTGAGCGATTTCGAAGTTTTCGATAAATTCGCTGTGACGGGTCACTTCTGCAGCGATGAAGTTGGCATAGACAAGAGTCGAGTTGTAGAACGACTCCGAGGTTTTGCTCATCTTGAGCAGGAGGTAGGCCATGATAAGGTCGCCGGCCATTTCTACGAGGCGGCGGGCCATGAAGTCGAGATAGGCCTGGTCGTTTGCTTCAAGAACTTTGGCCACTGCTGCGGCATATTTCTCGGTGAGCTTGCTGAGGTTTTCGGCGATGGGAGCGAGCTTGCCGTCGAAACCTTCGGCAGCATATCCTTTGATGAGGTCGAGATATGCGCCGGTGGTGACATAGCGGATTGCTGCTACCACCTGGAGCTGGGTCGTTCCTTCATAGATGGATGTGATGCGGGCGTCGCGGTAGAGGCGTTCGCAAGCATAGTCCTTCATAAAGCCCGAACCGCCGTGAACCTGGATGCAGTCGTATGCGTTCTGGTTGCAGTATTCGCTGCCGAGACCTTTTGCCAGCGGGGTGAGGGCATCGGCCAGACGGCTGTACTTCTTGTTCTCGGCACGTTCTTCATCGTTGAGTTTGCGCTCGCGGGCGATGTCGTCGTAGGCCTTGTACATGTCGACGAAGCGGGAGGTCTCGTAGAGGAGCGCACGCGATGCGTCGAGTTTAGCTTTCATGATGGCAAGCATTTCGGCCACAGCGGGGAACTCGATGATGGCTTTGCCGAACTGACGGCGTTCGAGCGCATACTGGTATGCCTCGCGGTAGGCAAGTTCGCTGACACCTACACTCTGTGCGGCGATGCCGAGGCGGGCGCCGTTCATCAGGGCCATCACATATTTGATGAGACCCATGCGACGCGAGCCGCAGAGTTCGGCGGGGGCGTTCTTGTATACGAGTTCGCAAGTGGGCGAGCCTTTGATACCCATCTTGTTTTCGATGCGGCGAACGGTCACGCCACCGTTGCGCTTGTCATAGATGAACATCGACAGGCCACGGCCGTCTTTTGTGCCTTCTTCTGAACGGGCCAGCACCAGATGGATGTCGCTGTCGCCGTTGGTGATGAAGCGTTTCACGCCGTTGAGCACCCATGTGCCGTCTTCGCGCTGCGAAGCCTTGAGCATTACGCTCTGAAGGTCGGAGCCGGCATCAGGTTCGGTAAGGTCCATCGACATGGTTTCGCCTTCGCATACGCGGGGGATATATTTGGCACGCTGCTCTTCATTGCCGAATTCATAGAGGGTTTCGGCGCAGTCTTGAAGTCCCCAAAGGTTCTCGAAGCCTGTATCGGCGCGGCTGACGATTTCAGCGGCCATGATATAGGGAGTGATGGGGAAGTTCAGACCGCCGAAGCGACGGGGCATAGCCATACCCATGAGGCCTGCTTTGCGGCAGACATCGAGGTTTTCGACAGTTGCGTCGGCATAGTGTGCGCGGCCGTTGGAGCATGAAGCACCCTGGTGGTCGACAGCCTCGGCATTGTTGGCAATGGTGTTGCCACAGATTTCGCCTACGATTTCGAGCACCTTGTCGTAGTTGTCCATTGCATCGGCAAAATCGGCGGGAGCATAGTCGAATTTTTCGGCGTCGGTGTAGTTTCTCTCCTTGAGTTCTACAATCTTCTGCATCAGCGGATGATTCAGATGATGCTTCAGATCAGAATTGTCTGTATAGAAATTAGCCATCTTTTTAGCTTACTTGGAGTTTTTCTTGTAATATTTGATGAGTTTGGGCACAACGTCCTCGATGTCGCCTGTAATAACGTAGTCGGCGATGGTGTTGATGGGTGCGTTGGGGTCGTTGTTGATGGAGATTATGATGGAGCTCTCCTGCATGCCGGCGATGTGCTGGATCTGGCCCGAGATACCGCAGGCGATATAGAGCTTCGGACGAACGGTCACACCTGTCTGGCCGATCTGACGTTCGTGTTCAACGAAACCGGCATCGACGGCAGCGCGCGATGCGCCCACTTCGGCGCCGAGAGTGTTGGCAAGGTCGAAGAGGAGCTGGAAGTTTTCTTTGCTTCCTACGCCATAGCCGCCGGCTACGATGATGGGGCTGTTCTTGATGTTGACTTTCGATTTTTCGATGTGGCGGTCGATGATTTTGACAATGAAGTCAGCATCGCTCACATATTTCGAGGCATCGAGGTTGCGTACTTCTCCCTTGTGGTTTTCGTCGAAGATTTCCTTCTTCATCACGCCTTCGCGGACGGTGGCCATCTGAGGACGGCATTCGGGGTTGACGATTGTGGCCACGATGTTGCCGCCGAAAGCGGGACGGATCTGATAGAGAAGTTCGGAGTATTCTTTGCCGGTTTTGGGGTCCTTGTGGTCGCCGATTTCAAGTGCGGTGCAGTCGGCGGTGAGGCCGCTGTGGAGGCACGAGCTTACACGGGGTCCGAGGTCGCGGCCGATGCAGGTCGCCCCCATGAGGCAAATCTGGGGTTTGATTTCCTTGAAGAGGTTGATCAGGACTGCTGCGTGGGGATTGGAAGTATAGGGGTAGAGACCCTTGTGTTCCACCTTGTAGACTGTGTCGGCACCATAGGGGAAAATCTGTTTTTCCACTCCGTCGAGCTTGTCGCCGAGGACAAGGGCTTCGAGTTTGACCCCGAGGCGATTGGCGAGCACGCGGCCTTTGGTGAGGAGCTCGAGGCTGACATCGGCAATTCGGCCTTCGTCGTATTCGCAATATACTATCAGGTTGTTTTTATCTGACATAGTTTCTAATGCTTTTGAATGATTTGCGGTAACGGGCTGTTTGTCAGCCTATGGTGTGGTTGGCAATGAGTTCTTTGACGAGCTCTTCGATCTGCTGGTCGTTGTTTTCGAGGCGGCGGCTTTCTTTGGCTGTGAACACAACGTTTTCGATAGCCTTAACCTTTGTCGGCGAACCGGCGAGACCGATTTGTTCGGGATCGGCTTCAACAAATGCTGCGCCCCATTCTGCAATCTGGAGTTCGGGGTTGGCGGCTATTTTGGCCTGCAGAGCTTCGCTCAGCTTGGGAGCCTCGCTTGTCGAAGCTGCATATTTGTATTTCATCACGCGTTTGGCGTTGCGGGGACGGCATTCGGCGGCGGAGCCGTTGACGGTCACCACGCAGGGCAGGGGAGCCTCTACTGTTTCCACGCCATGCTCGAGACGACGTTTTACAGTCACTTTGCCGTCGGCTATGCTGAGGATTTCTTCGGCGTATGTAACCTGAGGAAGGCCGAGCTTCTCGGCAATCTGGGGACCTACCTGGGCGGTGTCGCCGTCGATGGCCTGGCGGCCGCCGAGAATGATGTCGTAGTTACCGAATTTGCGGACTGCCTGGGCCAGGGAGTAGGAGGTGGCCAGGGTGTCGGCACCGCCGAGTGCGCGGTCGGTGAGCACAATGCCGCCGTCGGCGCCGCGGAAGATAGCTTCGCGGACGATTTCAGCAGCGCGAGGGAGGCCCATGGTCAGAAGGGTTACGGTGCTCCCGGGGTGTTTTTCTTTCAGACGCAGGGCCTGTTCGAGGGCATTTAGGTCTTCAGGGTTGAAAATGGCAGGCAAGGCGGCACGGTTGATTGTGCCGTCTTCCTTCATCGCATCTTTGCCTACATTGCGGGTGTCAGGAACCTGCTTTGCAAGAACTATGATGTTTAAACTCATAATCTGCTTATTTAATGATTAATGTATTTTCAGATATTTGCTTGCAAAATTAGTGATTTCTTGCTTTAGAATCAAGCACTTGAGGCTTTAGAGGATATGACTGTGTGTTAAATTTTCTTATCGAGGGTGCTGGCGTTCACTTTGATTTTTGATTTCGGTGAATCCATTTTCGAGCTTCGACAAAAGCGTCAATCCAGGGAGTTACGTCCTCGTCGAGACGGTCGGCGGGGTAAACGGCACATTGCCATGGGAAGATGGCACGCTCCAGGTGCGGCATCATTGCCACGTGTCGTCCGTCGGCACTGCACAGGGCAGCCACGGCTCCTTCCGAACCGTTGGGGTTGCCGGGATACTCGTTGTAGCAGTAGCGTGCAACGACTTTCACGCCGCTCTCATCGGTGGGGGCATTGAAGTGGAATCGTCCTTCGCCGTGAGCCACCCATATGCCGGCAGTTACGCGCGACAGCTTGCCGAACATGACACTTGAGTTTGGTGCGACTTCCATTCCGACAAACGCCGATTCGAATTTGCCGGAGATGTTGTGCTTCATTTCTACGGCGGGTTTGTTGTCGCCGGCCGGTTTTGCACCGAGCAAATTGAGTTCAATCATCAGCTGGCATCCGTTGCACACACCAAGACTGAGGGTGTCGGGACGGTCGTAGAAACGTTTGAGTGTGGCCGCCGCCGTTTCGTTCCAGCGGAAACCGCCAGCCCAGCCTTTTGCAGAGCCCAGCACGTCGCTGTTTGAAAAACCGCCGCAGAACACAATCATGTTGATGTCGTCAAGCGTCTCGCGGCCGCTCATCAGGTCGGTCATGTGCACATCGCGCACATCAAAGCCGGCAAGGAATAGCGAGAACGCCATTTCGCGGTCGCCGTTGACACCTTTTTCGCGGATGATTGCTGCGCGGATGCCGCTCTGCGAACGGCGTTTTGGACGCAGGTAGCGAGAGGCGAGCGAACCGTCGAAATTTGCTCGAAGCTTGAATGGCACAGGTTGTTTGCCAAGGTTCTCGAAGCGCAGGGCGGCACATTCGGGTTTGGTCTGCATGCTGTCGAGCAAGAACGAGGGTTCAAACCACTGGCGGCGCATTGCGTCCACCGATACGAGGAAGGTGTCTTTCTTGTGTGTTATTGTGAGCACTCCGGGGCGCGAAGGCGACGCAACGGGTACATAGCGTATGCCTGCTGCATCGAGGGCTTTTAGCGCTCGCGAACGTGTGCTGTCGAGAATTTGTACTACTACGGCCGGATTTTCGGCAAATAGAATCTTCACAAGGTCGGTTTCGCCGAGCATTTCGAAGCCGTCGGTATAGAAATTCAAGCCCCAGTTGTTGAGCGAGAAACACATTTCGAGGAGTGTGGTGACGAGACCGCCGGCACTGATGTCGTGGATGGCTGCTATAGAGCGGTCGCGCACGAGCTTCTGCACAGTGTTGAAGGCTTTGGCAAAATATTTTGCATCGGCAACGTCGGGCAGCTTGCCGCCCACTTTGCCGTGGGTCTGTTCGAGGGCCGATCCTCCGAGGGCCAGAGGCGAGTTGCTGAAATCGATATAGAACAATGTGGAGCGTGCATCCTTGGTGATGACGGGGCCGACGGTGCGGCGAATGTCGTCGACATGTCCGGCGGCGGAGATTATCACGGTGCCGGGGGCTGTAACTTTCTCTCCGTTGGTGTATTTCTGAGTCATCGACAGGCTGTCTTTTCCCGTGGGGATGTTTATGCCCAGGTCTACGACAAAGTTGCTGCAAGCTTCGACGGCGCGGTAGAGCGCGGCATCTTCGCCCTCGTTGTGGCAGGGCCACATCCAGTTAGCGCTGAGAGAGACGGATTCAAGGCCTTTTTCCAAGGGGGCTCCAACAATGTTTGTGAGAGCTTCGGCAACTGCCAGGCGCGAACCTGTTCCGGCATCGACCATGGCGGCCGCCGGAGCGTGGCCTATAGAAGTTGCAATGCCGTTTTGGCCTTGGTAGTCGAGAGCCACCACGCCGCAGTCGCTGAGAGGGAGCTGCAGCGGGCCTTGGCATTGCTGGCGTGCCACGCGGCCTGTCACGCTGCGGTCTACTTTGTTGGTGAGCCAGTCTTTGCAGGCCACGGCTTCGAGCGACAGTACTTCGCTGATATAAGTGCCGATGAGCGAGCTGTCGAAGCTGTCGTCGGCAAAAGTTTCATCGACGGTCTTGTCGGTGATTACTGTTTTTGGCGGGTTGCCGAGCATGTCGGTGACGGCCAGGTCGATTGCTGCCTTGCCCTGGCGGCGGCTGTAGTGCAGACGATGGTCGTCGGTGGTTTTGCCCACGATGTAGAGCGGGGCACGCTCGCGCTGTGCAATTTTTTCGACCAGCGGAATGTCGGCCGGCTGAACAAGGAAGCCCATGCGTTCCTGGCTCTCGTTGCCTATTATTTCGCGCTCGGAGAGTGTTGGGTCGCCAACAGGCAGGGCATCGATGTTGATGTCGCCGCCGGTGGCTTCGATGAGTTCGCTAAGGGCATTGAGGTGGCCGCCGGCGCCATGGTCGTGAATCGATACGATGGGGTTGAAGGCACTTTCGGCGAGGCCGCGGATGAGGTTGGCCACTCGTTTCTGCATTTCAGGGTTGGCACGCTGCACGGCGTTGAGCTCGATGGCTCCTGCATAACGGCCTGTGTCGACCGACGAAACGGCGCCGCCACCCATGCCTATGCGGTAGTTGTCGCCTCCCGAAAGAGCCACCGACAAGCCCGGAACAGGTTCTTCTTTGAGAGCATGGTCGGCATTGGCGTAGCCCACGCCGCCGGCAAGCATAATCACCTTGTCGTATCCCCATGTCCGTCCGTTCTCGGCATGCTCGAAAGTGAGCAAAGAACCGCAGATGAGAGGTTGTCCGAACTTATTGCCGAAGTCGGATGCTCCGTTAGAGGCTTTGATCAGGATGTCGGCCGGTGTGTGATAGAGCCATTTGCGAGGCTCTATGGCACGCTCCCATTTCTTTTTCTCGTCCAGTCGCGGATAGGAAGTCATGTAGACAGCCGTGCCGGCAAGAGGGAGGCTGGCACGTCCGCCGCCAAGACGGTCGCGGATTTCGCCTCCGCTGCCTGTTGCCGCTCCGTTGAAAGGTTCGACAGTGGTGGGGAAATTGTGTGTTTCCGCTTTGAGCGACAGCACCGATTTGATGGCGCGCTGTGCGAAGAAGGCCGGTTCGTCGGCACGTTCGGGAGCAAACTGGTAGATTACCGGGCCTTTGACAAATGCCACATTATCTTTATAGGCCGACACCAGTGTGCCGGGATTGAGTTTGCTGGTGCGTTTGATAAGGCCAAAAAGGCTCGATGGTTTTTCTTCGCCATCGATAATGAACTTGCCGTTGAAAATTTTGTGACGGCAGTGCTCGGAGTTGACTTGTGAGAAGCCGAAAACTTCGCTGTCGGTGAGTTTGCGTCCCAATTTTGCAGCAAGGTCTCGCAGATATTCTTCTTCCTGCGGGCTCAGTGCAAGCCCTTCCTCGGCATTGTAGGATGAGATATCATCTATTTCCACTGCCGGTGCTGCTACGGCCGTGCTTTGGAACATGTCAGCTCCGGGGTTGACATAAACCACTTGGAGCATGGGGTCGTATTCGGGCTGCTGAGGATTGGTAGCTGTCAGTTCCTCAATACGATAAATGCCGTTGAGACCCATGTTTTGGGTAATCTCTACGGCATTGGTGCTCCAGGGACTTATCATTTCTTTACGGGGCCCTACGTATGTGCCTTCAAGAACACAGCCCGCTTCGAGAGGGCATGCTCCGCTGAAGAGCCACGAAAGTCGTTCGATTTCTGCAGGGCTGAATGTATGGTCAGCATCAACGGCGAATGCCTTGTTGTTGCCACTTTGAAAAAATGTTACCATCGAGAGTATTAATTAATTTAGTGCAAAATTAGCACTTTTTTCTTACTCTCGCAAATCAAAAATAGCGCATTGCCGTCGGCATCGGGCATTACAGGCGGGTGTCGGAAGCCGAGAACGCCATGTAACTCGAAGTACTGTAGACAAGCACGCGGTGATAAGTGCCGGGAGCATAATGGTTCGCCCACCAAGGAGCATCGGGTTTGAACTTACATTCTTTTGTGGGCATAATGAGGACATTCATGCCGTGCTGGAGCACAATTGCTCCGTTATCGCAGTGGTCCACAACCTTGGCTTCTACAACAATAATGTCTTCTTGCAAGGTTTTTATCATTCGCTGTCGTGGTGCGATGAGCGAATCGAAGTCGAGAATCATTTTGCCATTGGGAAGGACTTGGCTGATTGCAAAAACAGGCGATTTGTCGGCAATGTATTTGCGAAGCTTTTCGAGGGGCATGTTTTCCGTTGGCAAAAAAATACCTTCGTTTCCCTGCCTGTCGGCAAGAACAGCCCAGTCTACTTCATCATTTGGCAAGGAAACTATAGAGCCAAACAGCCCTAAGTTTGTATTGCTTGCTTCGTCGGCAAAAACTTGTTCTGTTGTCGTTTCTTCTTCTGGGCTTTTCTCTTCAGGGGCCGGAGCGTCGATGTTGCCTGCCACAACTCCGGTGACAATGCCTTGGTCGGTGTTGATGTTGTTCACTTTCAGCGCCACTTTCCGGCATGCGAGCATTTGAACATCGGCATCGGCAAAAGAATCAGCTTCGATATAGACCGGCACGCCATTTCCGCAGTCGACGTATGCTCCGATGCCAGGATAGACAAAAGAAATTTCGCCTTCAATTATTTTGTCGGCCTTAGGCGCGCAAGGCCGTAGTGGCGCGGGGTTGCGGCATGTGGCTTCGAAGAGTCCGGTACCGACGGGCCGGACGAGGATTTCCAGATTGTCGCCTACAGAGAATTCATTTGTCAGAGGCTGGCCGGCCCAACGGCCCAGTTGGCGGTTGGGTAGGAACATCATAATGCCTTCTCGCTGCAAAAACACTCCATCGGGCGAATGATGGTGGATTGTGAACAGGAGTGTTTCGCCGGCATGTTGCTCGAGCTCGTAGATGTCATCTGTTTTTGTGGCTTTCCAGTTGGCTGTTTTGTCGTCGTTTTCCACTTTCACGGCAATAAGGTCTCCGTTCTGCAAATAGCTCTCGTTGAAAACGTTAATGTCGAAAACTGCGGCTTTGTCGAAAGGCAGCACTAATTCCACACCGTTTTGTTGCAGCAAATAACCGGCATCGGAAATTCCCACAACTTCCATTTGGTAGATAGTTCCCGGTTCGGGATTGATGCCGGGATACAAAGCATCTTGACGAAGGAGGAGGCGGCGGTCAACAACAAGGCGGTCGGGCTCGACATCGACAATGCAAGCTTTCAGAACAGTTCCTATTGGTAAATTCGATGGTGTCCAGTTGGGATTCCAGCTAATTTTGTCGAGTGGGAGTTCTATGCGGCGCTTGATGGAGTTTGATATGTCGCGACAAATGGCCACATGGCTGTGCAGCTCGGTTATTTGTAGTCTTACCTTGCGTCCGATGAAGTTTTCTTCGGCTTCGTCGACATAGACAACTGAGCCCAGCACATATCCAAGACGCATGAGCACACGATCGCCGGGTTGGGCCCCGTCGAGGGAATCGGCCACGGCGATAGCCCCATCGTCGGAGCGCATGGCCCAGTCGGTGTCGTTGATACGTGCCACAACAGTGTAGACACGCGGGGTTTCGTCGGTGTGGGCGTAGATTCGTGGGTGCTCGGGAGTGGAAAGATCCATGCGCCACCTGTCTCCTTTTGCAAAAATTGTGTCGATGGGGAATTGCGACATTAGTTGTCTGCGTGTTGCAGGCTTGGGCAGACGCAATGCTTCGCGGTCGAGATTTTTTGCAAAGCGTGTGCCTCCGAGCCATACCGTAACAGTGTCGGTAGCACTGTCGGCAACAGAAACCGTGCCCACGCTACCGACCGCTGGTTCTGCGGCTTGTTTTTTCTCCTCGGGAGTTTGGAACGGCGGAAGAGCGGGGATTTCCGAGCGGCATAGAGTGATGTCGCCAAACAACACTGGTGTGTTGTCGTCGAGCCCGTTCCATAAATCTGCAATATCGCCGGAAATATCATTGATAACCGCAGAGTAATCGTGCTGACAAGCAACACCGGTCCACTCGCTGCGGATGAGCTTGAATGCCTTGTCGCGTCGCATCAAGGCCGTAGTATTATTGCCATAGATGGCAAAAAGACGTTGGAAGATGAGACGTTCAAGGCGCGAATGCATGTTGTAGGCTGTCAGTCGTTCGTCGTTGCACTCAGCCACAACAATACCAAACGACAAGAGGTCGGGGAGCACTCTCATGCGTTGGATTCCAATCTCGGCTCTGTTGGTGAAAAGGGCAAATTCGCTGGTGGCTACAATATTGCCCGTTTTCTCATCGTTTCCCAAAATCATCATCAGCGTTCCTGCGTCATCAGCCTTGTTTTCGGGCACCGAGATAACTTTTCGGCCGCGGTAGGTGCCATCGCTCCCAAGTTCGAACAGGGAGCCGAGTGTCAGCCCATTGGCCATTACGTCGGCGGTGTCAATCGACAACTCTTTGCAGCTCAGATGCAACCATGTAATGTCAAATGGCTTTTTGACACGCCATTCTGCTTTAATGTGTCCTTTCAGTATGCCTATAAGAGTATCATGGTCGAGTTTGTCGGTCATTGCCGGGCAGCCGTCGGCCAAAAGAATGATTCTGCCCCCCGTGCTGCAGCAAATCTCAACATTTTCTATGGCAGAGCCCTCGGGGTGGAGCGAATAGCAATCTTTTTTCACAGCTTTGCACACCACTTGGAAATGATGTGGAGCATCTGAAACGAGCTCAAGTCGGCAAGGAATCTTAAAGCGAGGCGTGAAAATGCCTTCTTCGGCCATTTTGACAAGGGGAAAAAGCGCATCGTCAATGGGCATGAAAGCCGTATAATCGGCCGACACCATCATTATTTTGTCGCCTACACGGCATGCAGGAGCCATTGGATGAGCGACAGGCAATGGCAGCCCTACTTGCAGGCGGTTTATGGCAATGGTTGAAGCCAGACGTCCTTCGAGCTGCGCTGAAAGGCCTTCGAGGCGGATGTGAGATTTGCTATGGTCATAAGGGTTGATGCACAGGCGCACGCGGCAAGGATAGCCCATGCAGATATATTTTTTTGCAGCCTCAATGACAGGGAAAGGAATGCGGAGCGAGCCGTCGGTGGCGCGGACAAACACCCCCGAGCGCCATGGTCGTCCTCCCTCATCAAATATCATTTCGAGAAGATTCTTCCCTCCGTTATAGAAGCTATGGACAGTGCCCGTCACTTCGGGAAGTTGCCTTTCGTCTCCTAAATATTTTTCGGGGTTCTCCGGCGAATAGGGAAGCCCGGCAACTTTGCCAAAGTGGTTGTCAAATATCAGCCGTCCTTTCGAATTAGATGTAATGAGCATCATGGCCGAGCCATTGTCGAACGTAGAGCTCCAGTTATCTGCCGGCATTGAGCATAAATCGGCATAGCTCTTGGTTGATATAATGATGGATTCGACTTCTTTGCCTTCTTTGTTGATGTATGTGCTCTCCTTTCCTTTGTAGATTTGGACGAAGGTGGGGTAGGGCTGGGCCAGAAGTTCGTCAACAACAGTCTGGCGAGGGGTTAGACGGGCTTGTGTGGCTTTTATGTCGACCTCGCGTGTGCAGACAAAGCTGACAAAAGGCATTTGGCAGCCCGTTATGCGGGCCTCAAAAATTTTGCCGGGCACTATGAGGTGGGAGTTCGTCGATACCTTTAGTTGCTTTTGAGAAATTTGGAAGATAAAAGCGGGGTTGCGCAATTCTTCATCGCAAGGTTCAAAGAGCACAAACTTTTCATCGGCAGTGATGGCGACTACGGTCAAATAGATTTCGCTGCGTTCGGAAATCAGGCTGTCAATGCGGCTTAGGATTTTTCTTATTTCTTTTTCTGCCGTAGAAATGAGTGGCTCTTGCAGCTCTTGGTTCGGCAACGGCATGACATCATCGAAAAACGTAATTGCTGCCGAACGTCCCGTGCTCCAGCTTGCCATGTCATGGCTCATGTTTGCGCTCGGAGCTATAGGCGAAGAAGCACCAATATCCAGCAAACCCTCGGCTGTGATGCCGGCAAAAATTTTATTTTCTGATGTCGGTGTCATTTTCTTTGATCATCTTTCTGATTTCGTGACGAATGTCGGTGGCATGGCCGGCAAGCTCTACAAGGGTGTGGATATTGTCGTATTCGGCCACTATGGGTTGAAGATTTTCATCGAGGAACATAGCGAAAAAAGGTTCTTCGTTGCGTTGGCTTTCAAATCGGTCGCGGAACAAAGAGTTGAGCATGCGGTCGAGCACAAGTCGTGTATCCTTGAACCGTGCGGTGAATGTAAATGGTGTGTTTACAAGCCGCATATATGCGGCTTTAGCCAAAATTGGAGCGTAAGGCACTTCGACGCGGAATCTGTCGTCGTGTCGCACAACATGCAGAGGAAGCCATGCACAGGCGAAAGTCTTTGGCGCAATCTGCGTGTCTTCGATATGTCGCGGGACGAAGACTTGGTTTGCCCAGCGGCGCTCAAAACCGTTTTTGATTACTAAACCTATCTTGGTCAAGCCCATTGGCAGCTGCTCCAATGTCTTGTCGCAAGGCTCAAGAAGCACAGCCGAGGTGAAATATGGCATTTTACTGCCATTGCGACGGAGTGCGTTTATTGTTTTTGAAACCATCTCTGAGATTTCGACGGGTATGGCATTTTTGTTGGCAAAGCTATAGGAACGCAACACCTTCAACGCAACACCCGAGAGCTTGTGCCACAGGTATGAACCACGCGTAAAGGGCTCTCCGGCATAAGTCATAAGAATCGCTCCATTATAGAATCCCGTCACAGCCATTTGCGGCACCTTGGCGGCAGATGGGCGGCTCGGGCTTGGCGACATCTGCAGATAGGGACTTTTATTGAATTTGGAATCGGCAGTGTTTGCTGTATAGTGAACTGTGAACAAGCCTTGCTGGGGTATTTGTGGAAAGTCTTCTGCTTTATAAGTCGGTTCGACCGTTATAAATGTCTGAACTGTTGCAAATTTAATGATTGTAAGCTCGGGCACATCAAGAATGTCGCCAAATATTTTGACCGAAACGTCGGTGTTGGGCGCATTGGAGAGAGCCTCGATTGCTTCCTCATCATCGATACGGAAAATACCGCTTGTTCCACTGTCATTAGTGAAAAAATCGACATATTCAATTTTTTTGTGAAAGTCGTCGCGGCCCAACGAAAGAAAAAAATTGCCAAAGTATCCGCTTTTTTCTTTGTTTGGGCTTAGAGGCACCTTTAGCAATGCGTATGAGCTATTTGGCTGCCCCGGCTTGATGCGCACCACGTCTTTGACACGCCCGGCCACAGAGCCGTTTATGCATATGAAACGGCCCGCAATATTATCGTCGGCAAATGGCTCGACCGATAGCTTCATAGTTCCCTTTCCATGAGAATATACACAATAGCTGTATTTTTGCACTTTATCGTTAGGCGAAATTTCCACCACAGGGAGCAACATCTCCGAAGAAACCCCGTTGATGATTGCCACTTGTGTGGGTGGTTTGTCGCATGTGCTGTTGCGCAAAGCGAGGTCGGTCAAGGTAGGGTTGTAAAAACCGATGGCTATCGATTCGTCTATTTCGCTCAGAGGAATAGAATCCAACACCTGTTTTATAATCTCACGTACTTCCTGACTGCCGCTAAGGTTGTTTATCAGATTATTAAATTTAGGCGAGCGATGCAAGCCGCCCGAGAACATGACGGTGAGCAGAGCTTTGAGCAAACCGAAAGAACGTGTTTGGCAAACATGGGTAACAACTTTGAAGAGCAAAGGCCATGACTGTTCGTTTTTAACGGCTTGCTGTGCGAAACCGACCCAAAAGTCCAAGTTCAAAAAAGGAACTTCAGCTTCCGTGTTGTAGTAGCGGGTGCCTGATGGTACATCCATTGTTAGCAAAGCAAGGTTGCAGCAAAATGGTGCCGGCATGGCACTATATTTAAGTTCTGCTGCTCGCGAGTTGATTTTTTCTATCAGGGCAAGACGCTGGGCATCGTTCATGGTCTTCAACGTGTTGATGTAGCGTTGAACATGAACTCCGGATTTGTCAATCAGACCGTTCAGAGACTTACGTGCAAAGTAAAGAATAAGCATCAAGGCATATTCTATCGGGCACGAAATGCCACGCACAGCAAGCATCTCGTCGAATCGACCGCTTTCAAGTGCCTTGCACCAACGAGGAGAGAAAAGCCGGCGCAGAACAGAAGGTGTGGATAGAAGGGCTACAGCTTGGAGAATATCATCGTGCTCGCTGCTAAAACTATTGAGGCTTAGTGTGTTTAGCACGTAGCGTTCGGCAATGTATTTGGGGGCGGGGCGGAAAATGACGTTTCCTTTTCGATTTGTTGGCTCATCGACGGGGATTGTGTTTGTGTAGAGGGCAAGTCTGATGAGCGACATATTGAACTGCATGCCGCTGTTATTTTGGGCAGTTTTCTGTGCCAACACAAAATTGGCCGCCAGTGTGGCCAGAAGAGAGATTTGGCCATCGTTGCGCCAAAGATGGCAAATTTCGAAAAAACGCCGTGCTTTGACTTTTGTCGCCAACAAACCCGAATCTTCAATCAGCATCAATGCGGCAGCGTGCCCCGAGCCATGATAGAATGTTTGGTAGACGTTCAGTGCCAGGTCTTTGACTGATTGTTTCAGTGAATCAAGTTCTGCAACAAGCGAGCAATGGGATGCACATTCGCCCAAGCGTTTATGCAGCTCGTTGGCAAAGTTTACCATATTTGGTTTTGTGTCGCAAAGACCGCGAGCGATCAGGTCGGCAGCCGTTAAAAAGAGTAGCGGATTGTTCAGGTCGAGGTCTTTGGCCATAGTCTCCAGCCTTTGGGCAATAAGCTGCGACAAGTCGGCATCTTTGCAGGGTATGGAACCCATTAATTTGAGCACCGAATCTCTGTTATTCTGCGACAATGGCTGCATGTTCACAAAGCGAGAATTCTTCGATGCATATTTGGCCATGGTTTCGCTGTCGGCAGGACGAGCACTGAAGAGCACCATCACGCCATTGAGATGTGCGAAAAATGGATTGCAAAACGAGGTTGTGTTCTGGTCGAACACTATCTTGTTGTCAACAATAATAGCGATTTTCCCTTGTCCGAGAGCATTGATTACCCACTGAGAGAGAGCTTCGATTTGACGTGGCGAAAGAGCTCTGAAATCTTCGCCTGAGATGTTGGTAAGTAGCCAGCGTGTATCGTATACGTTGGTGCGCCGGTTATTATCATCGACCATCACAGTGTAAGGGCACGGAGAGCCTTCGATTGCAGTTCGAGCCAGAGTACTTGTCACTCCAGAGCCATGCTCACCCACAATAAATGTAGCCCCAGCCTGATAAGTGAGCTTGCCGTCGGTTTTTAGATGTGGCAGACTGGCATAGATTCCGTTGTAGCTGCCCAAAGTGGTGTTGGCAAAGAGTCCTTGAACAATTTGTATGGCTCGTTTTGCCCTGTTGGCCTGTTGGGCATCCATATATTCTTGCGCCCACTGCTGCAGCTCGGCATCGTTGGCAATTTCTTCGGGCGTGAAAACAATATGATCGTCTTCATCGAACAACAATTCGTCGAGCTCGTTGAAGAAGCGGTTGACAATGACAAGCAGCCCTATTGTGACCATTAGACGCCCTTGCTCAATGGGCAGACCTTCTTTCCCGTGGCCCACCATGTTCCTGACTTCTTTCAGAGTGAGAAAGAAGCGGTTCATAATGCCATTCGAAGGTAAGATAGAAGCGAATCTTCCTTTTGCCGGTTCGCGAAAGGGTTTGAAGAAATCGTTGTATATTTTTTGTTTTGGCTTTTTGCCGGTAAGGAGTTCCTCGAGATGGACGCAGAATGGCTCGACGGTCAAAGCCAGCGAAGTGAAATCTTCGAGTTCGTAGGGATTAGAAGTGCCTAAAGGTTTGGAAATTAGACGCCACAAAGGGTCGAAAACGCTTTTGCCTTTGTTGAAACGGTTGTGGAAACGTTTAATGACAGCAAACGATTCAAGCAGGCTGGTACGCTGGAAGTTGTTGCCCAAATCGAAGATTCTTGCTTTGTCTTCATTGCCGCTTTGCAATGGAACGCAGCGCATAACGGCCGACAAATGGCGTACAACACTACATAGAGCCGAGCTTTCGGCCTCGGTAAATATCTTTGTATAGTCGATATATCTCATGTCGGTGTTGTAAGATTTATCGGCGCGATTTTACCATTAAAAATATGAGCCATGCCATGCCTATTATTGCCGGCACGGTGCAGATTATGCTCCAGCCCCACAGCGAATCACGCCAAGTGTCGTTGAGGGCGGTAATGCACTGCGGAATGCCGTAGAGCAGGGCAAGAATAGCGACAATAATTGCTCCCTCTTGGAGGAACTTCTCAAATTTATGGCGTTTTTCCGATTCTTGCTTCAATAATTCGGCTGCTTCGTTTTGTTGTTGAGCCTCAACGAGTTTTAACCATGTGTCGATGCTCTGAAGTTTGTCGTTGAGCTCAGCATAGAGCTTGAAAATATCTAATTTGCGCAGAACAAAATCGTTCTGTGCATTGATGTGCGAATAAGCCGAGACGTTTGCAAATAAACCGCGCAGACGCATTGCGCACAGCTTCGACACTGTGTTGTGGAAGTGTTCTTCGCCAATTGATACTTTGCCATTGATGAAAGCTGCGGCATCGGCAAGCTGGCGGTCCACATTCAGAAGCATGTGCCGCTGGACAAAGGCATTGATATATAGCCACATGAAACGTGACTGGAACGGTCCGTTTGCATAGCTTGTCAAGAAAGCATCCCCATCATCGTGCTGTATAACTTGCATGCAGCAAGCCCCTTCCACCGAAATTCCGACATGAATATTGGCGAAGAGCGACAGGATGGTTTCCGCAGACCTTTCGTCAAGAACGGTGTGATAGCGCGAATTTTGACAATGAGTAATCCGCAAGAGTGCTATTTTGTCGTCCTCGGTGAATACATGAGCTCTACCTTCGTCATCGTCTACAAGAACCTGAGTCAATATGTGCGCTCTGAAGGGCTTGAACATAGTAATGTCGCCCAGCATGGAACCGAGCAGAAGATTGCTTAACGAACCTATTGTCCATGTGTGGTCTTGTCCTTTGTGGGTCAGACCCAGAACACTGTCGAGCTGGTCTTGAACTATGGTGTTGCCGTTTTTCGTCCTATATTCAAAAACAAGCGTTTGCGTTGAATCGTATTTATGCAATTTGTTCACAAAATCGCAGACTGTGTCCAATGGAAGCAATTCGCCGGGGAATGCAGCCGAGATTGTCAGCGGCAGGATTAATGTACCGGTTTCGCCATCACCCGATAGCAGAAGCCGGGGCGTGCGCCATGATTTCTGCCCTGCGTTCATAATGTTGACTGCCAAAGCTTGACTTTGTTTGCCCATGTTTCGAACAAAGGATGTCTGTGTCATGAACTTGGCAATATCAGCCTTGCCTGCAGGGTTCAGTGCATATACTTTGTTCGAGCGGCTGCCAAGGCTCATATAGGGATACATGGCATCGCTGTCGATGCATGGAGCCTGCTCTTTCCACAGTTCGCCGGCAACTGTCTCTTGCAGCTTGTCAAAATAGAAGGGGATGAGGCAGTAAATCTGATTTTGGAGTACTTTCATGGCATATAAGGGGAGGGTGGGGGTGAAAAAAGAATGTAAGGCTTAATATGCCAGCACGTTGCGGCGGGCTGCATCCATCTTGAGGAGGATGAAAAGCAGGATGGTGAAGCCCCAAAGCGACGAGCCGCCGTAGCTGAAGAAGGGCAGGGGGATGCCTATGACGGGGCACAGGCCTATGACCATGCCTATGTTTATGCAGAAATGGAACATTAGATATGAGGCCACACAGTAGGCATAGACACGGGCAAAAGTGGTGGGCTGGCGTTCGGCAATGGTGATGATGCGCAGGATTAGCCCGAGAAAAAGGAGCGTCACCAGGAGGGAGCCCACAAAACCTTCTTCCTCGCCGATGGTGCAAAAAATGAAGTCGGTGTGCTGTTCGGGGACATATTTGAGCTTGGTTTGGGTGCCGTTGAGAAATCCTTTGCCGAACAGGCCTCCCGAACCGATTGCTATCTTCGATTGGTTGACGTTGTAGCCTGCATTGCGCAGGTCTTCGACAATGCCGAGTGCAACCTGGATGCGAAGCTTCTGGTGTGGCTGCAGATGATTGAACGCGGCATTGATGGAGAAAAGAAAGGCTACGGCAAACAATGCTGTGCCTATGGCAATGAACAGACCGGGCTTGTGGAGCTTGATGGCCTCGACGGCTATATATGCGCAGCCCAGGCCGATTGCCGATAGATTGATTGCTATGCCTGGCACTGCAATGTCGGCGAGGCTCATAAAATATTGGACAAGGCCAAGCACAACGAATCCAAGCAGAAGGTTGCGAGCCACTTCGAGACGGCGGCTATAGACGGCTGTCATGGCGACCATCACTGCCATGACCATGAGCAGAACAATAAAGTCGCCGGTAGGGATGCCGAGCACGGCGGTTTCGGTAAATTTGATTCCTACCACAAAAATCACCACAGCAAAGAGAGCGGCAAAGAGAACAAGGCCGCTCATGCCTTCGCGGTAGAGGACAAAAAACAGCGCAAGAAAGGTAAGGGCCGAGCCGGTTTCGTTCTGCAGCAGTATCAGCACCACCGGCAGCATGATAATCGTTATGGCCTTTACGTAGTTGGTCCATTTGGCATTGAGGTTGAAGTGATAGGCACTGAACAGCTTGCCCAATGCAAGGCCTGTGGCAAACTTGGCAAACTCGGCAGGCTGGATGTTCATCGGGCCCAGGGGAATCCACGAATGTGAGCCTTTGATGTCCGGAGCCAGAAATGGCGTGATTGCCAGCAAAATGACTACTGCCAGATATATGGGATAGGCATAGGTTTCGAACATGCGGGCATCTATCAGGAGGACAACGAAGCCTATAAAGAGCGAGAGGCCAATCCAGCGCAGTTGTTTGCCTGAAAATTCGTTCCAGGCAAACATGCTGGCATTGTCAAAGTTGTAGCATGCGGCATAGATGCTCACCATGCCGGCAAACACCATGATAAGGTATATTATAACCGTAGTCCAGTCGAGGTCGCGAAACGTCGATACGGGGTCATTTCTTCTTGGGAGGGGCATAGTAGAGTGTGGTGTTGAGCATCTGTTGTTCGAGATATTTGCGCTGCGGCGCAATCTCGCCGTTGAGATATTTTTCCATTACAAGACTGCCTATGGGCACTCCGTAGGTAGCTCCCCAACCTCCGTTTTCTATATAAGCGCACACGGCGATTTTGGGGTTCTCGAAAGGTGCAAAACCCATAAAGGCAGAGTGGTCGTTTCCGTGGGGATTCTGCGCGGTGCCTGTCTTGCCGCAAACTTCAATTCCGGGTATGGCGGCTTTGCGGCATGTCCCTCCCATCACTGCCATGTGCATGCCTTCGGCAATTGCTTCGTAGTGATGCGCGGCAATGGTGGGATATCGTTTTTCGGACCATTCGGGGTCCATCACAGTGTCCTGTATTTCTTTCACCACATGCGGGGTGATGAAATAGCCGCGATTGGCTATCGTTGCCGAGAGATTTGCAATCTGCAGCGGTGTTGCCAGGATTTCGCCCTGTCCTATGGACACGGAAATGATGGTGTTTGCGCTCCAGCGGCCTTTGCCGTAGTATTTGTCGTAGACTTTGGAGTTTGGTATATAACCGCGGCCTTCGCCTGGCAGGTCAATGCCGAGTTTATAGCCATAACCCATCGACACAAGGTGGTTTTTCCACACTTCAAAGGCATTGTCCGATGAGCCATATTTGCTTCGTCGGTCAATCATTGCTTTGAATCCCCAGCAGAAATATGCGTTGCACGATGTTTGAAGAGCCGGCTTCAGCGGCAGTGGAGCACCGTGCGGATGGCATCCGACACGAAGACCACCGGATATATAACCATGCGAACATGGATAGGTGGTGTTGAGGTCGATGATTCCTTCTTGCAGAAAAATGAGGCCTTGGGTGGGCTTGAAAGTCGAGCCCGGAGGATAAGCTCCCATCAATGCGCGATCGTAGAGCGGCCACGATTCGTCCTGTACAAGCTTTTTATAGTTTTCGCCTCGCTGTCGTCCCACAAGCAATGTCGGGTCATAGGTGGGCATCGATACCAGGCATAGTATTTCGCCTGTTGCAGGTTCTATGGCTACAACGGCCCCGCGTTTGCCAACCATAAGCGATTCGGCATACTGCTGGAGCTTGATGTCCAGGCTCAGTCGCAGGTCGCGGCCCGAAATGGGAGTGATGTCGTGGGCTCCGTCTTCATATCGTCCCTGAATGCGGCCGCGAGCATCCCTGATGAGGATTTCCACGCCTTTGACACCTCTCAGATATGATTCGTAGCTTTTCTCAATGCCGAGGTCGCCGGTGTAGTCGCCGGGCGAATAGTAGTCGTCGCGTTCGATGTCGGCTTTCGACACCTCGCGTATGTTGCCAAGCACGTTGGCGGCTGTGGGATGGTAGTACTGCCGCAGTATTCTTTTTTGGACAAAGAATCCCGGATAGCGGTAGAGTTTCTCCTGCAGACGGCCATAGTCCTGTACAGACAACTGCGAAATGAGGCGTTGAGGAGTGTACGACGAATAGCCGGGGTTGAGACGTTTGTCCTTCATGTCGGCAAGGCGTTTGTCGAACTGTTCGCGGGTTATGTTGAGCGTGTGGCAGAAATCGAGGGTGTCGAATGGCTGGACATCACGCGGAATGAGCATCACATCATAGGCCGGTTGGTTAAACACCACAAGTTCGCCGTTGCGGTCGTAGATGAGGCCGCGTGAAGGGTAGACTGTCTTTTTGAGGAATGCGTTGCTGTTGGCCGACTGTTTATATTTCTCGTCGTTAATCTGGAGGTCGAACAGTCGGATGATATATATGAGGGCTATCAGCAGGATGAAGCCGCCGATGACATATTTTCTTTTCTCTAAGTTATAATTTTTTCTCAATTCTGTTCACAAAGTGTTGCGCCGCCGCCAATCAGTAGTCGCTCGAACGGAAACTGAAAGCATCGATGGCATAGAGGAGGACAAATGTGTAGAGTGTCGAGGCAAGGATGCGCAGTATCAAAAGCCTGAAATTAAAGAATTGGAATGCTTCGATGGTGAACACCATAATGCAGTAGAGCAGAACCATGGTGACCATATATTTCATGAACGCTGCCGCGCCCATTGAGCGGGCCGAGGGCGAACGGCCTGCAAGGTCGTCGTCGTACGAAACATAGAGATGGAACAGCGGCTTGCGCGTAAAGGCCAGCAGTGTGCAGCTGAAGGCGTTAAGCCCCGGAGTGTCGCAGAATATGTCTACCATCAATCCTGCCAGAAAACCCAGAAATGTGGATAGATTTGTGCCTATTGTCACCGGCAGATAGACTATGAGATAGACAAACACCAGCGGCACTGCCACATCGAAGAGCACAAGATGGTTGAAAACAATCGATTGTGCCGGGATGAGCAGCAGGAATAACAATGCATATTTCAGAGCGAATTTTGTCATTTCTCTACTGTTTGTTTAGTTGCCGAATGGGTTTTGCCTGGCATCGTTTTCCTCGCCCTTTCGCAATGCGCGCAGCTCATCGGCACGGTTGTTTTTCACCACTTGCACATTGCCCAGCGTGGTGAAGTCGGTGAGTAGTTTCACTCTCAGTGCAAAAAAGTTCTGGTTGTGGTCGGCATCGGTGTCGAGCACAACACCCACCGGCAGCCCTGGAGGGAAAACGTCGGAGAATCCGTTGGTAACGATGGTGTCGCCGGGCTTGTAGACAGTGTGACGAGGCAGCTCCTCGAGTACGGCTTCGTCGGGACTGACGCCGTCCCACACAAGCGAGCCGAAATAGTCGCTGCGCTTGATTTTGCACGACAGCTTGAGGTTGGGATTGAGAAGCGAAATCACACGTGCCGCACTTGGCCCCACATTGCTGACAATGCCCACAACGCCGTTGCGGTCTACAACCCCGAGCTCGGGACGTATGCCGTCGAGCGAGCCTTTGTCAATGGTCAGATAGTTGTGGGAATGTACAATGCTGTTGTTGATAACATGAGCTACAACAAATTCAAAAGGCTTGACACCCGAATCTACAACAAGAGTGTCCGTAAAACCTTGTTCCGAAAGTGTCTGCACCTTTTGGCGGAGGTGCACAATTTCGGCTTGCAGGGCGGCGTTTTGTCGGTTGAGATCTTCGTTGATTTCCTGCAGGTTGAAGTAGGAGGTGACGTTGTTCGCACTTTTATAGGCTGTGGATGCAAGCCGTCCCGCCGATGTCAGATAGACATGCTGGCGGTATGGGTCGCTGCGAAAGAGCAGCATCAGGCTGATTGCCACCAAAATGGCAAACACAAACCACTTGCTCTGACGCACAAAAAATGCGAAAAGCTCGTTCACGACTTGGCTTAGAGGCTTTTAGCGGATGAGGAATGAGAAACGGTTGATGTTTTTCAGAGCCACACCGGTGCCTTTGGCCACACATAGCAGCGGGTCTTCGGCAACATGGAACTGGATTCCTATCTTGTCGATTAGTCGTTTGTCGAGGCCTCGGAGCATGGCGCCGCCGCCTGCCAGCCATATACCGTTGCGCACTATGTCGGCATAGAGTTCGGGCGGTGTCTGTTCGAGGGCGCTGAGAACGGCTGCTTCGATTTTGGATATTGTCTTTTCGATGCAGTGTGCGATTTCCTGATAGCTCACAGGCACTTCGAGGGGCAGCGAGGTCATGAGATTGGGACCGTGGACAACATAGTCCTCCGGCGGATTCTCAAGTTCGGTAAGGGCCGAGCCCACGTGCATTTTGATTTGCTCGGCAGTGCGCACGCCCACCTTGATGTTGTGTGCGCGGCGCATGTGGTTGAGGATGTCGTCGGTAAGGTCGTCGCCGGCAATCTGTATGCTCTTGTTGCTCACAATACCGCCGAGCGATATGACGGCGATTTCGGTTGTGCCACCGCCTATGTCCACAATCATGTTGCCCTGCGGGGCCTCCACGTCAAGACCTATACCTAAAGCGGCTGCCATGGGTTCGTGGATCATGTACACATCGCGTCCATCGGCGTGTTCCGATGAGTCGCGCACGGCGCGCACTTCAACCTCGGTCGAACCCGATGGAATGCCCACCACCATGCGCAGCGATGGCGAAAACCAGTGGTTGTTGGTGCTTGCCTTCTTCACAAGGCCGCGAATCATAAGTTCGGCGGCGTTGAAGTCGGCTATCACACCTTTGCGAAGAGGACGCACGGTGCGTATGCCCGGGTGCCCTTTGCCTTCCATCTGGTGAGCCTCTTTGCCCACGGCAATCAGTTTGTCGGTGCGGTTGTCGAGAGCCACAATCGAGGGTTCGTTGATAACGATTTTGTCGTTGTGGATAATTATCGTGTTGGCTGTGCCAAGGTCGATTGCTATTTCTTTGGTGAGAGAGAAAAGTCTCATTATAGCATTAATGGTTAAGCTGTTAGAATAATACGATTAATGACGGAAATGACGGAAGCCTGTCATTACCATGGTCATGCCATGCTCGCGGCAGAACTCAATGCTGTCGTTGTCGCGGATGGAGCCGCCGGGCTGGATCACAGCCGTTATGCCTGCATTGTGGGCAATTTCCACACAGTCGGCAAAGGGGAAGAAGGCATCGGAGGCCATGACGGCGCCGTTGAGTTCGAAACCGAAGCTGCGGGCTTTTTCTATGGCCTGTTTCAGTGCGTCGACACGCGATGTCTGGCCCACGCCGCTGGCAAGTAGCTGGCCGTTTTTTGCAAGGGTTATGGCGTTGCTTTTGGAGTTTTTCACCAGCTTGTTGGCAAAGAGAAGGTCGTCGACAACTTCTGTCGAGGGCACTTCGCCGGAAACGAGACGCAGCTCGTCGGGCTGTTCGTTTTTGGTGTCGGCCTGTTGCACAAGCATGCCGCCGAGAATGGAACGCATGCGTGTGTTGTTGTTGGCGTGTGCTTTGCGCACAAGGATGATGCGGTTCTTTTTCTGTTTGAGCACATCGAGAGCTTCGGCATCATAGCCCGGAGCAATGACTACTTCAAAGAAAATTTTGTTCATCTCAGCCGCAGTTTCGGCATCGATTGTGGTGTTGGTAATTATAATGCCGCCAAAAGCTGATACGGGGTCGCCGGCAAGGGCATCTTTCCATGCGTCGGCAAGAATGGGACGCGAGGCGCAGCCACAAGCGTTGTTGTGCTTGAGCACAGCCACGGTGGTGGTGCCGAATTCGTCAATCAGGCTGCAGGCGGCATCAATGTCGAGCAGGTTGTTGTAGCTGATTTCCTTGCCGTGCACCTGGTCGAAAAGTTCGTTGAAATTGCCGTAGAAGCATGCTTGCTGGTGAGGATTCTCGCCATAGCGCAATGGCATGGAGCCGTCGACGGCAACACGCAAGTCGCTGTCGGCGGGAGTAGTTTCTCCAACTTGTTTCGAGAACCAGTTGAAAATTGCGGTGTCATATCCGCTCGATACAGCAAAAGCCTGTGCGGCAAGATATTTACGTTCTTCAAGAGTGGTGACGGCTGCTTTGTGCTCGTCGAGAATTTTTTCGAGGTAAGCATATTGATGCTTGGAGGCAACAATCACCACGTCGTTGAAGTTTTTGGCTGCTGCGCGGATGAGAGAAATGCCGCCGATGTCTATTTTTTCGATAGCCTCGGCCTCGGTGGCTCCGGCTGCGATGGTTGCTTCAAAGGGATAGAGGTCGACAATCACCAGGTCGATGTCGGCAATGTCGTATTGTTTGCACTGTGCCTGGTCGCTTTCGTTGTCGCGGCGGTTGAGAATGCCGCCAAACACTGCGGGATGGAGGGTTTTCACACGTCCTCCGAGGATGGAAGGATAGCCCGTGCAGTCTTCGACAGCTGCACATTGGTAGCCGAGACCTTCGATAAAAGTTCGTGTGCCGCCTGTCGACAAAAATTCAACACCGTCGGCGGCGAGTTTTTTCAGTATGTTTTCAAGTCCGTCCTTATAGAAGACAGAGATAAGAGCTCGTTTAATTTTCTTCTCGTTTGGCATGTTTCTTTGTTTATGCTTTCAAATTGCAAAGTTACTAATTTTTTCGCTAACAGCAGTAAGAGCACGGCTTTTTTCCATCAAAAAAAGCACCCCTGTTTTCCGCAGGGGTGCAAATGTGGGTTATGCAGTAGTGTTTATTTCACCAGAGCTTCGGTGTCGCGGGCAATCATCAGTTCTTCGTCGGTGGGTATGACGCAAACTTTGACTTTCGATGTCGGAGCAGAGATGACGGCTTCTTCGCCGCGCACTTTGGCGTTGACAGCCTTGTCGATTTCAACGCCCATAAAGCCAAGGGGCTCGCAGACATCGGCGCGGAGGCCGGCCTGGTTCTCGCCCACGCCGCCGGTGAACACAATCACATCGGTACCTCCCATTTCGGCCGTGTATGCGCCGATATATTTGGTGATGCGTAGCTCATACATGTCCAGGGCCAGTTTGGCACGTTCGTTGCCTTCGGCAATAGCAGCCTCTATGTCGCGCATGTCGTTGCTCACGCCGCTGATGCCGAGCACGCCGCTCTCTTTGTTGATGATGTTCTGCAGTTCGGTGGCTGTCAGGTGGTGTTTGTTCATCAGGAATGTGAGGGTTCCGGGGTCAACATCGCCGCAGCGTGTGCCCATCATCAAGCCTTCTACAGGGGTGAGGCCCATAGTGGTGTCGATGCTACGGCCGTTTTCAACCGCTGCCATCGAGCCGCCGTTGCCAATGTGGCAGGTGATTATGCGTGTTTTGGAAGGGTCGAGACCTAAAAATTCGCAAACGCGTGCACTCACATAGCGGTGGCTTGTGCCGTGGAAGCCGTAGCGGCGGACGCCGTCTTCTTTGTAGAATTTATAGGGCAGGGCATACATAAATGCCTTTGCCGGCATTGTCTGGTGGAAGGCTGTGTCGAACACTGCCACTTGCGGAACTTTGGGCAGAAGAGCGGTGATGGCGTCGATGCCCGTCATGTTGGCGGGATTGTGGAGCGGCGCAATTTCGTAGCAGCTGCGGATTTTGGCCTTTACGGCATCGTCGATGAGAACACTCTGGCTGAACTGCTCGCCGCCGTGCACCACGCGGTGGCCTACGGCCTGGATTTCGTCCAGGGTTTTGATGCAGCCGTCCACAGGGGCGGTGAGCTTGGCCAAGATGGATTCTACGGCCTGCTGATGGTCGATAAGGCCCAGGTGGTCAGTTTCTTTGGTGCCGTCGGGGCGTTTATATTTGAGAAATCCCGATTCGAGGCCGATTTTTTCAACGCCGCCTTCGGCAAGGGTCTTTGCTTCGGCTCCTTCGGTTTCGATGAGTTTATATTTTACGGAGCTGCTTCCGCTGTTGAGAACAAGTATTTTCATTTTTCTTTAAGGCCTATGGCCTGGTTGCAGGTTATGATAATGGTTTTGTAAATGTCTTCGGGGAAACATCCTCGCGACAGGTCGTTGACAGGGGCTGCAAGACCTTGGAGGATGGGGCCTACGGCTTGGACATTGCCCAGGCGCTGTACCAGCTTGTAGGCAATGTTGCCAACTTCGAGCGACGGGAAAACGAGCACGTTGGCGCGTCCGCTCAAGGGGCTGTTGGGGGCTTTGGTAGCTGCTACCGACGGAACGATGGCGGCATCGGCCTGAAGCTCGCCGTCGAGCACAAGCTCGGGTGCAAGCTCGTGGGCAAGCTCGGTGGCTTTGATCACCTTGTCGACCGATTCGCTCTTGGCCGAACCCTTGGTGGAGAACGAGAGCAGGGCAACTCGAGGTTCGATGCGGGCTATGTCGCGGGCTGTTCGCGCTGTGGCCACGGCAATCTGAGCAAGCTCTTCGGCGGTGGGATTGGGCACAACGGCGCAGTCGGCAAAGATGAGGATGTTCTTGGTGCCGAATTTCGAACCTTCGGGCTGGAGCATCAGGAAGGCCCCGGACACTACGCTGATGCCGGGCATGGTTTTGATCACCTGGAATGCCGCACGGAGAACATTGCCGGTAGTATTCATGGCTCCGGCAACCTGGCCGTCGGCATCTCCGGCTTTCACCATCAGACAGCCCAGGTAGAGGGGGTTCGCCGTTGTCAGGCGAGCCTCTTCCATCGTTATGCCTTTCTTTTTGCGAAGTTCATAGAACAGGGGCGCATATTTGTCGATAACTGTTTCGTCGGCGGGGTCGATGATTCTGGCCTTGCCAATATTTTTGAGGCCGAGTTCAACGGCCATATTGAGGATATCTGCCTGTGAGCCGATGAGGATGATGTCGGCAAGTCCGTCGGCTATTATGCGGTCGGCGGCGGTGAGGGTGCGCGGCTCAAGTCCTTCGGGGAGCACAATGCGCTGGCGATGGCTCAGTGC
The DNA here is from genome assembly GCA_910584495.1 of uncultured Muribaculaceae bacterium. Lineage (GTDB taxonomy): Bacteria > Bacteroidota > Bacteroidia > Bacteroidales > Muribaculaceae > CAG-873. The sequence goes on along the minus strand of CAJUAR010000030.1, from coordinate 975 downwards.
GCGAGCTTTGAGGTTCTCGAATAAATCCATAATATTATGTGTATTTGTCTTTATTGTCTATAAGGTTGCTTTTGTTCCGCAAAGTTACGCAAAAAATTGCCAAAATATACCTCTTGACAGGGAATATTAAGTTCAAAACTTTCGCCTGTCGATTGCCGGGTTCAATTTTTCTATTTCGGCCAGAGTTTTGCGTCGGGCGCAGGACAGGCCCGGAGGCAGTGTCTGCTGTGTCATCATCGACAGGTGCTCGCTCAGTTCGGCGACCAGCTCGGGATAGTTTCGGCACAGCTTGAAAGCCAAATAGATGCAGAATGCCCTCACGGCATATGGCTCGCACTGTGAGTTGATTTTCGAAAGGCAATAATCGAGAAGATCGGTGCGTATATCTTCCGGCCCATAATTGAGACTGCGCAAAATCTGCAGAAGCATTCGTCGCTTCGACGTGTCGTCGCAATCGAGCAGCATATCGACAATATCATTGCGGTGCGAGCTTATCCACGCTGATTCCGATGCAGGAAGATGCATTGTCACCCAAAGGGCGTTGACACTCGTTGTGCGGTCGGGCGAATGTAGCAAACTCCAAAGTAGCGTTTGGTTAGCTCCTTTGCCGGCAACAAAAGCCGCTGCGTGCCTGATGTCGGGAATATTTACTCTTCGACTTAGGAGCAATCGAAGGTCGATGGTTGGTGTGTTGTTTTCCGTAGAAATTGAGGTCATAGTCTCGGATGTGTTCCCGGCAAAATTACTAAAACTTTTGCTCCTTGCAAAATGATTGGCAAATTTCCATGAAAAAACCGCCGGCACGAACCATCGCGCCGGCGGCCTTACCTATAATTTATGACTAATCTTTACACTACCGTCACAGCTGGTTAACGCGGGCGGCGAAAAGGCATGCGCCGGTCTGTGTCTCGTTGATGAAGAACCTCAAATTCGCAGCCAATCCGTTTGCTCGAACCGATTTAATTGTTACGCGTG
>CAJUAR010000029.1 GCA_910584495.1 uncultured Muribaculaceae bacterium | reverse complement strand
TATCGGGGCGCGCTCGGGACTTGCACCCGTTAGATTATGCCCATGTCGGGCGAACCACCAAAAAGTCCGGCAAACCTCGCAAGTTGTCGGACTTTATAATTTCTAAAAAAAAATTTGTTACTGTCGGATAGCGGCCAAAAACTCGGCACGCAGCGCGGGGTCGTTTTCGAACACACCGTTATAATGCATAGTTGTTGTGATTGCATCCTGCTTTTCGACACCGCGCATTTTCATGCATAGATGCTGCCCGGAGCACACAGCGATAACGCCTTTTGCGCCCACGTCGTCGAGCACCTGCCGGCAAATTTGGGCTGTGAGCCTCTCCTGCACCTGCAGACGGCGGGCAAAAACATCGACAATACGAGCCAGCTTGCTCAGCCCCACTATTTTGCCGTCGGGGACATAGCCCACCGACACATGGCCAAAAAACGGCAGAATGTGGTGTTCGCACAGCGAATAGTACTCAATATCCTTAACCACCACAAGCTGAGAGCCCTCGTGTTCGAAAAGAGCCTGAGACATGATGGCTCCCGGCTCCATACGGTAGCCATTTGTGGCATACCAAAGAGCCTTGGCTGCGCGCACTGGCGTTTTCACCAGACCTTCGCGCCCGGGGTCTTCGCCCAGAAGTTCGATAATTGAGCGGATGTGCGAAGCCAGGGCATCGATAGCGGCACTTTGTTTCTGTTCGTCTTCTATTGTCATCAATCGAAGATATTGATTTTGTCGCGCACAATACGCATATAAGCAGCCATCGACGGGAAAGCATGTCGAAACTCGGCCATAGCGGCCTCGGCCTCCGAACGGCTGCGGAAATCACCAACCTTCACACGCCAATATGGCGAATTGAAGGTTACATACGATTTAATTTGCGGAAAGTCCTTCGCCATGAGTGCATGCCTGCGTTCGGCTTCTTGGCGGGCTGTGCGCGGGTTATTATCGTCGAAAATCTGCACACGGTATCCCCAGCGGGTGCCATGCTGGCTTGCTGCGGTTTTACTGCGTGGATTGCCGCTTTCGGTTTCGGCAGCGGGTTCGGAGGCTTTGACAGCCTCGAGCAGAGGCAGCAGAGCCGCGGGCTGGAAGATGCGTATGTTTCCTTCGGCCTCGATGTGTTCCACAATAGAGGTCGGCACGGTCTGCGCTACGGCAGATAGCGTGGCGACAGCCATGGCAAGTATGCTCAAAAAGAATTTCGACATAGGTAATGAGAGGGTGCCGCAGCAAGCTGCAGCACCCCGGTCTAAAAAAGTTTATACTCAGAAAGCATTGACAATGCCCATGAAGTCGGCGCACTTGAGTGCAGCACCGCCAATGAGGCCGCCGTCAACATCGGGTTTTGCAAAGAGTTCGGCTGCGTTGGAAGGTTTGCAGCTGCCGCCGTAGAGGATTGATGTGTTTTCGGCCACTTCTTTGCCATATTTGCCGGCAATCACGCTGCGGATCCAAGCGTGCATGTCTTCGGCCTGCTCGGCTGTTGCAGTTTTGCCTGTGCCGATAGCCCATACGGGTTCGTAGGCAAGTACGATTTTGCCAAAGTCTTCGGCGCTGAGGTTGAAGAGACCTTCTTCCACCTGTTTAGCAACCACTTCGTTGAAAGTTCCGTTTTCGCGTTCGGCAAGCACTTCGCCAATGCAGAAGATGGGAGTCAGGCCGTTAGCAAGGGCAAGTGCAACTTTTTCACGGAGGGTTTCGCTTGTTTCGCCATAGTACTGACGACGTTCGCTGTGACCCAGAATTACGTGTGTGGCACCGGTGCTTGCAACCATAGCAGCCGAAACTTCGCCGGTGTAAGCGCCTTTTTCGTGGTCGGCGCAGTTTTCAGCACCAAGACCGAGCACGGCAGTATCGATAACGCCGGCAACGGGGCACAGATGGGTAAAGGGAGTGCAGATAACAACTTCGCACTTGGGATTAGCGGCCTTTACGGCTTCGCTCACTTCTTTGGCAAGGGCAACACCTTCGGAAACAGTGGTGTTCATTTTCCAGTTGCCTGCAACGATGTTTTTTCTCATTTCTATATGTTATGTAGAGTGTTTTTGTCTTTCAATTTGCAAAGTTACAAATTATTATCGACAAGCCAAACAATAGAGACTGCTTTTTGAGAAAACACCGTTTTGCCGTGGCTCCGTGGCTCAGAAACGGAACAGTTTGACATCGGGCACATCGGAGCTGAAAGTGTGACCTTGCCAGCTCACGCTGCCCGGAGCATAGAACACTGCTCCTGCCAGCCCAAGACGTTTGTTAGCCACAATTTGGCACTCGGGTGTATTAGCCACAATTTCAATATCGTCGGGATTGAGGTGTTCTATTGCCATAGGCGATGCTAAGCCTGGAATCACAACGTAGGCATATTTACCGTCCACAGCCTTGTCGCCATGTGTTATTGCAAAATTGAACACCGGCAAGCTTAGCAGCTCGCTCGACTGGTTGAAGTTGATTCGCGACCAATTACCCGTCTGGTTAGTATTGCGAAGTTCGACATTGGCTTCTTCCGGAATGAAATAAGCCACTTTGCCCTGCCATACATAGCCTTTGAAGGGCCCGGAGTAGCATGATTGCGGCGCCAGGCGGGTCGTTGTTCCATCCTTGACCATATAGACTTCAGACGAAAGGCGGCACTGGTTGAGGGTTGTGGCCAGGCTGTCGCCCGAAATACCCGCACCGAGGCACACCACTTCGCGGTCGAACATAAACCAAGCCTTGCGTGCCTTCACCCCATAGTCGTCCATAGCGTAGGCCATCACCCCGTGCGTGCCATCGGAAGCACCCTTGACAAAGTCGGAGCATCCGTCGACACCCCACTCGTGAGGATTGTTTTTCTCGCCCGGGGGCAGAGTTGTTCCGGGAATTCGGTCCCATTCCCAAACGGGGAAAATATCGGTGTATTCGTCTCCGGCGACACGTATGCAAGTAGCCCCTTCGCTCAAGTAAAGCCCCAGAAGGTTTTCACCGTTTCCGCTCTCCGACCGGCAAGTGTTTTTCGACACTGCACGCACCGAGAAGTCATATCGCGGCTGATTGTGCAACATGTAGTCCGAGGTATAGAACAGCGTGTTACGCGCCGTACGCCCTACACCCGGATTATTTCCCGCAAAACGACGAGCCGCCAAAGCGTAGTCTTCGGCATGGGCAGGGTCGAGCGCGCTCATCCGAGCAAAGAAAGCTTCGTTTGCTCCGGCATCGAGCATTTTGGGACGCGTCACCGATCGACCACACACACTGAAGTCCATGTGGTGGCCTCTAAACACATTTAGATAGGTTTCGCGAACAAAACGCGAGAATAATTCAAGTTTTTCGTCCGACATTGCATAGCGGGTGCCCACAAGCATTGGAGCAATTTTCGAAATGTTGTCGATGAAAACCGTGCCATAGCCGCCGATGTATAGCTGACGGCGGTGCTGCTGATAGGACAAATCTTCGCGTATACCTTCGAAGTCGGTTATGCGCACAGGCTCGAAAATTTCGTCGACATTCGCGCTGACAATCGAATCGTTTTTGAGCACACAGCCTCGTACAAGATGATGAATGGCAATATCCTGCTTGTTGGCACCAGTCCAGTCGCGAGGATTGCTTGCCGCCATCATGTCCATCAAACCCTGAAGCACATTCCGTGACGGCTTTTGGGGAGCACCTTCGAGAAGGGCAAGAATATCGCCCATAAGCTTTGGAGCCGCAATCTGATTATACCACCAGTTGAACGACGAGGGCTTGTGTTTGTTCCAAGCTCGTATCGAAGTGTCGATGGCGCGAAACAGCACAGGGTGGCCATAGAACGCCGACTGCGGGTTGGCAAAGGCCGTACACATGCGCTTGACATTGTTAAGATGCTTTAGAGGGTCCCAGTTAGTGCGGAAACGACAAGCATAGTCAATTTCGGGCCATGTTCCCTCAGGGGTCATCATCTTCATCAGCGATGTGGCGTTTTTGTCGAGGGTTTCGAGGGCAATGGAAGCAAAAATCTGTGTGCGCACCTTGTCGAGAACGCGCTCATAATCATCGGCCGGAACCGGGGCCGGCGTATTGGCACGTTCACCCTGCGAGGGGTCGAAGAAATTGACATAGGAATGACGTGCAAGTTCCACACGCCCTTCTATGGTTAGAGCCACGGGCTTGCCGGCGTTACTGAACACTTCGGACACAATGGAAATGTTCTCGGCCTTGCGTCCGTCGGGATGATATGTGATACGCACCACACCACTCTGCCCCGGAGCATACGCTTTGTCCGACCATTTTGCAGCGGTGCATCCGCAGCCGCTTATAACGTCCTCAATCAGCAAAGGAGCCGTACCGGTGTTGGTAAACCTGAAGTCGTGGCTCACTTTGCCGTCGGCCTCGGAAATCAATCCGAAGTCGTGAGAAAGATGGTCGAAACTCAATTCCTGGGCCGGCAATACTGCCGAGCCCAGGAAAAGAGTCGCTATAGTGAACAATTGTTTGATCATGTATCAATAGCGGAGGTTGAGATGAAACCTGCCTCTGTCAGAGTTCCTTGAAACTTACATTCCTGAAGTAGTGGGTCTGGTCGGCAGTGCTGTCCTTGGCATAGAACACAATATTAATTCCGGTACTGAAATCTGCTTCGCCGCCTACCATTGTCGAAAGATCTACCTCAAGAGTTTTCGTCGTATAGTCGGCTCCGCTCTTTTCCACCTTTGCTTTAGTTTCACCGGCAACGGAAAAGAAAATATTACCCGTTACATCTTTTGTCTGGCCTCGCATCACAGCAACCTGAAAGTCTGTTCCGCCTTTCACATCAAATTTGAGCTGGTATTTTTTCGGTGTTCCTTTGCCGTCGGGGGTGCGGAAAACAAGAGCACGCTGATACCAACTTCCGCTATTTGTTGTGAGCACAGCTTCTTCACCTATAATTTCGACAGTAGCTGCATCATTCGCTATCAATGCATTCCAACCTTCAGTTGTGCCCTGCAGACCAGTGGCAGTGGCCAGTGTCTTGCCCTGGAAGTTGCCTTCAGCATCCGAAATGAGCTCCACAACGCGGCGTGTAATTTCGCCGTCGCCAGTAATCTCGGCTTCCTCTGTCCACTCAGTTCCGTTGACAACGCTCGATTCAATATTGACTGACTGATCGGCATTGACAGTGAGTTTGAAGCGCTTCACAGTATTGCCTTTGAATTCAATGGCACTTGAGGGAGTGTATACATATTCATTGTCGCCTATGGTGATGGCAAACAAAGGAGTATTGGCTGTCGAGCTTTGAGCCGGAACAAAAGCCATGAACACACTTTTGTCAGCCACCTTGTGCATCTTCACGTCGACAGCATCGCCTGTAGTTTGCACAGCGTCGGAGCTTGCGGTCCAGCTGATGCCGGGCTTCATTCCGCAGAGTGACACAGCAGTAGCTGTTGCTCCGAGATAGCCGGCCATTTCGACACGCACCAGAGCGCCACGGGGTGTGAACGACAGACTTGCGATGGGGTTATTGAACGTTACATTTGCATTGGCGGTCATAAAGTTCGAGCCATTGAAGTTTTGGACTGTGGTCTGGTCGGCCTTCACCACGAAGTTTATATCAGCAGTTGTGCCTTCCTGATAGGGAGTGTAGGCTTGCAGAGCAGCATCAGCAGTGGTGGCTATAGGAGTGGCAGATTGAAGTTTCTCGCCGTCGGCACTTACTTTATAGAGCACGTTGACAGCTTGTGCGCCGCCGGTAGCCGAAACACCGATTTGGTCCTCGGCAACGAAGGATGTTTTTATGACATTGTTTGTTTCGTCAGTCGTCGTACGCGACAATACCACGGTGTTGCTGACACTCAGGTCGATGTTTTTCCCGTTCTCAGCAAGTGTAGGTTCATTGTTTTCCGAGCAAGAAGCTGCAAGCATCGCGCCCAGAGCTATGAACATATATTTTTTCATGATAATCGTTGTTTAGTTGATGTGATGATTGGTTAAATTACTTCCACGACATATCGTCGATCCAGAAGTCGATACCGGCGGCATTCGAAGTAATGTAGAGGTTGACAAGCTTGAGCATGTCGGCATCGGGTTCGCTCCATGCGGTCTGTGCATTGCCGTTGTGCACTGTCGAAACCTTCGACATGTCGAATTCGAGGGTATAGGTAGCATATTCCTCGGAAGGCACCTGATGGTAGACAGTCGTGACAAGATCTTCGCCTTTGCGCATTGCCACAAAATGGTCCTTGCCTTCCGCATCTTTCATATAGGCACCGATACGGAGCTGGTTGCCCTTCATGTTTTCGGCAAAAGAAGAGCGGGCAGTAAAGGTGAGAGTATACACCCGTTTCTGAGGATTGGCTGCAGCATAGTAATATGCGCCGTTATGCCATTCCAAAGCTGTTTTGCCATCCTGAATAACACGTTTGATGTGGAGCACTTTGTCGCGGTTTCCGTCGGCAGCAACTTCGAGAACGTCAGTGTCATAGAGATGGAAGAGGTACCATCCGGGAGAAGTGATTTCTTCTTTGGTTTTGGCAATCAACGTGGGGTTGAAAATAGAGAAGTCCTCCACAGCCATCAGAGGTTCGGGTTGAACTTCTTCGCCTTCGCCTTCGACAATATCAGGGTCTTCGTTCCAGGGAGTCACAGTGAGTTCGGAAGAGAACACTACAATCTGGTCCTTCTCACCGACACCGATGCGGAATTTTTTAATCATTCCTTCATTCAGATTGATAGGGGAAGTAGTGGTGAAGGCATATGCTTTGTCGCCAATCTCGAGAGTTAGCAGACGCGATCCTCCAGCCACAGTCTGAGCGGGCACAGCAGCCCAGTATGTAAGACCGTCGTCGGTTCGGCCCCACATCTTGATGTTTGCGGCTTCGCCAGTTGTTGTCATGGCATCCGAGCTCCAGTTCCACTCGGCAGTAGATTGAACGTTGCACAACGAAGCGCCCTTAACCCGGTTTGCCGACGAAGTTACAACTTCGAGCTGAACCACAGCAAGACGGTGCTGGAAAATCAGCGACACAGCATCTGCCGAGCCGGTAGTTATGCCCTTTGTCGTTGCAGTCATAAAGTCGGAAGCATTGAAGAGATCGGCAGTCGACTGGTCGGAAGCGACCTGGAAAGATACGGTTGCCCCATTCTGCCCTTCAGTATAGGGATAGTAGGCAAAGAAATCGGCCGTGTTGCCACCGTTGGTATTGTAGTATATACCGCCGCCGGCCTCAGCCTGCAGCTTGCCTTCACTGTCTACCAAGAATGGGATGTTGGCCCCTGTGGCACCTTTAGCGCCGAAGATACCGATGCGGTCACCGGACACAAATTCGGTTGTATTGTCGGTGTTTGTCACCGAGCGGCTTTTCACAGTGCTGATTTCGAAGCGCACAGCTTCGCCGGTTGTTGCTGCCGGGTTTTCAGCCGGGTCGTTGGCACATGAGCTGAGCATGGCTGTGAGACCGAATAGAATAAGGATGTTTTTTGAATCCATAACAAGTTGATAATTTATGGTTTGATGAAAATATTATGTTTCTTTATTTAATTATTGTTCCCGATTCTTCGTCGGGGTCAGAGGCCCAAGAGAGAATACATATCGAGGAAAGCCCGGTGAAGCGAAGGTCAACACCTTCCGCATCGATATCTCCGGCAATTTTATAGACGGTGTTTGGTTCGAACAGACGCTCGTTTTCCAGTTTCAAAAGTTCGCCAAGAGCAACTCCGGGATAGGTACGGAGCTCGTTTCCGGCACCGTCGAGGGCAGTAAACACAAGCTTAGGGCCATCCTCACAGCTTTCTGCAGCCACAATCACAGCACTGACTTCGAAGGCTCCTTCGAGGGCTTTTACGGTCACACCGATTGGCGAATCGCAATCGAGCATTTCGGTATATTTACCGGAGAGTATGTCGAGGCGTGCACTGCGAGGCGCACCTTCTATGCGTGCCACAATGCGTGCCGTTGCGGGGTCGTTGTTCAGAATCCGTCCGCTGATTTGGGCAAGCATCGATTTGAGATGCATCTGCACACGAGGTTTCAATGCGCTTGCGCCTGAGGCCTTTGCCCACACACAGCCGTCCGGGGCCATACCTTCGCTTGCCGTAACGATGGTTGTATGGCCGTTTGCCGCTGCGCTTTCGTCGAAAGGATAGTACGAAGCCACGTTCACTTGGCTTTGGTCGGAAGGAAAACAGATGGCATTACCGTCGGGCACCAGGTAGCCTGTCGCGCCACGGTTGTCGGCAAAATAGCGGACATTGGCTGCTGTCGGGGTTTTATTATCGGCAAACATATATACTCCGAATGGCTCTCCCGAATGCCAGACCGAAGAGGTCTCGGCATCAATATCGTAGACGGCTGCAGTAAGGACGAGCGGTGTGGGACCCGACGGTGCGTCATCTTTGCTGTGACAGCCGCCAAGGACCATGGTCAGTGCCAAAACTGCACTTATAGTTGATCTTTTCATCTTAATAGGCATAGATTTTTTGTTAGTTGGCACTTCTAAGTTTCAGCTGTGCCTCATAGAGCGACAAAGGTTCGACATGCGTTCCGTTGCCGACAAGGGCCGAAGTATGGGCCTCGTTGAAAGCAGCAGTGCCCGAGAAACCGGCTATAACGGGCATGACAAAGCGGTTGTTGCGGCACCAAATGTCGAAATTACCATCGAGGCCACCCTGCTGAGTGTAGTTCCAGAGCACAAGACCGCGAAGGTGGTTTGGACCCTGTGCGGCATCACCACCGGCATGGTTAGGATTTAGTCCGCCACAGCACATATCAATCAGCGTATTGCGCGGTTGGCTGCAATGTGCTTCGAAGCTGGTAGCGGCACCGATGGTGCATCGATGAAGCACGGTGAAAGATGCTGTTTTCGACACTCCTACCGAATGGTATTGACCGGCACGGTCCTCAACATTGGAAATCAACACATTTGTCGAAGCCTGCGAGCGGATGGCCGAATGACCTCCATTTCCGTCGATAATACAGTCGTCGACAGTCACATTGCACGAAAGCATAACGCTCAGAGCCTCGCTCACATTGACAAACGAGCATCGGCGCACCCATCCATGAGCTTGTCGCAGGAAAGTGAGCATGCGCCAGCCACTGTCGTGTAGAGCATCTTTGTGGTGAACGAAGGTCTGGTCGAACGCGCCCTCGAAACACAAGTCTTCCACCCCGCAACCGCTGCGGTCGAGCACAGCATGCAGCGTCCAGCCACCAGCCGGGTCTATGTCATGCCCCAGAGGTTCATAGAATGTCACACGCTTCCCGTTGATACGCTTCACAGTGTGATACTCTGTCACATGGACACCATCTGCAATAAGCTCTGCAAACTCGGATTCGACGGCATGAGGAGCCACTTCGGCTGCCACAGCTTCGGCGCGTTTGTCGCCCGCAAGCTTAACCAGCACTCTCTGGCCCACTGCGAGTTCCGACACCGATTTCACTTCGATTTCATGGCTTCCGCATGGCGCATCGGCTATGATGTCGGTCAAAAACAGCTGCTCGTCGGTGCGCGACCTCACAAAGCGGAACGACAGCATTTCAGGAGTGTTCCACAAAGTCTCATCGAGGACTTTGCCGGGAAGCGACATGCTCAGCACAGAGCGGTCGCGGCCGGCTCCGCGCAGCACAATATTGTCGCCGTCAATCACAATCGGAGTATTAGGCGAAGATGCATCGCGCATTTCGTAGCGGCCCTCTGGCACATATATCACAGCGCCACCGGGGCCGGATGCCGTAGCGGCCGCAATAGCAGCTTCAAACGCAGCACGGTCTGAGAGGCCGTCGTCGGGCACAGCTCCATAGTCGCACACATCGAAAACACGGTAATCCACCACGGGAAGAGGACACTCGCCCCATCGATAGCCGGCATAGGAAAAATCGGGTAAAATGGTTGATTTGCCTTCGGCAAACTCCATCCACAACTCACAGCCCTCTATAGGCTCGACAGGTGTCTCACCACCGGGCTCGTTGCCCCCACCGGGAGTTTCGGAAGGTGTCGACGGATTGTCGCTGCAGCCAAAAGCCGCACAAACCGCCAAAGGCAAAAACAGAAATTTAAAACGATATTTCATTTCACTGTCACTGTCAATTGTTTAACACAACGGTTGCTGTCCCAAAGGTTGGCATTGGTTGCCACAAATGTAGCTTTATAAGTGCCGGGGAGCGAGTAGACATATTCGTAATTAGTAAGACGGCTTTCAATCGATTTGATGGCCAGACCTCGGTCGGGCTCCACCTGTCTCGGTGTGATCAGAGTCGAGACCATCCACACCCGTTCGTCGGGTTCACGTCCTGTGACAGCATCATACTGAGCAGCAATCGGCTGGAAAAGCATTCCGTTGTCGGTCACAAGGAAGTTCGATTCTTTGAAAGACGACTCGAAGACCGGACGGAAACCGAAGCCTGTAGTGGCATTGTCGACAATATCTATTCTGCCGTCGGCAAGAGTTTTTGTCATCACCAGGTCGGTCACATCCACACGCGGACGCACTGTGTAATGCCCTCCTCCGTTGGATGCCGGAATAGTAGCACGTCCGGGAGCATTATAAAGGAAAGCTATATGGAACGGCTTGTTGGGGTCGATGTATTCAGCAAGGTCGATAGAACCCGAAACCGACACAGCCGAAGCCGACACAGCAACTGGAGCGGGCAGACAGTTCGCACCGGTGCCGGTGAGCGGTATCCATGTTGCGGCATTTACTCCATCGGGAGTGTACTCGCCGCAAAAATCAGTCGACACATAGACATAGACCAGTTGGCGGTCGATATAACTGATGTCGTTGTACTGCTGGCGCATTGAGCACGAAAGTTCAATGCGGTCGATGTCGGCATCGTAGCGGTCGGCGGCGGCAAAATCGCTGCCGTTTTCGCCAGAGAAGAAAGTGATATAGTCGGGATTGCCGCCAAAGACAAAGTTAACGGGTTCTCCGGCAGCGACACTAAGTCCCGCGGGCACACTGACTTTGAAATCAACGTGGTCCACCGCATCGGAGCAAGCTCCCAGCAAAACAGAGCCGACGACAGAAAGAATCATCAAGGGTTTCATCACCAGTTTACGTTTTGAGTACAAGCCGTATTGACATTTAGCTCGGCCTGCGGAATTGGAAAATAGATGTGCTTGTTCTTAAAGTTTAGAGCGGGCAGAGCCTTTACCGATTCCAAGTCATAGCCAATCTTTTTGTTCTGTTCATTGAGCGACTGGTCGGCAAGAAGAGCAATCTGCGATGCAAAATATTCGGCCCCATGACGGCGCAGCTCCATGCGTCGCGGCACTTCGAAGCACAGCTCGCGAGTTCTCTCATCGCGCACCAGACGGTCGAAGCTCTCAAAGTCGGGAGCATCGGCACTGCTCACCTCAGAAGCGCCGGCGCGACGCCTTACACGGTTAAGAGCCGCAAAAGCCTCGGCATCGGGAGCACCCTTGACATGGTTTATGCACTCGGCCACCATAAGGAGCACGTCGGAAAAACGCATGACAGGGAAATTAATCGACGAATTGTTTCTCGACAGCGGACGTTCGGGGATATATTTTGCCCTCCACTTTGCAGCATTGCCGTCTTCCTGTCTGCGTTCGGCATCGGTTCGAGGCAGTTCGCTCACCTTGCCGTTCGTAGTCACATACTTGTAGTCGGCCACATTCCACCACAGGCGTTCATCGCCGTCTTCATAGAGGCGGAAGAGATTCTTAGTGGCATCATAAAGCCCATAGGCATAGGCATAGTCGTCGCTCGGAGTCTGCTGCGTCACACCAATGTAGAGGCCTAAACGACCAGCTTCGTTGGTCTGGGTCTGTCCGTTGCCGTAAAATTCGATTTCGAACATCGATTCTCGAGTATTCAAGTCGTACAGGTTTGAACACATGTTGATGAACACCTGCCTATAGCCTCCGTTCTCGCGCGGGAGGAGGTTGTGACGTCCCGAATCGGCAACTTTGCGCGCCCATTTAAGGGCTTCGCCCCATGTGTCGGCATATACCGGATATCCGGCCTGCCACATATATGCTCGGGCAAGCAGAGCCTGGGCTGTGGTCTGCGACACTCTTCCCGGGCCTGGCAGCTCGCGCGCATCAAGGCACCCCTCGGCAGCATCGGCGAGGTCGGAAGTAATCTGAGCATATATTTCGGTCTGAGATGCTTTTGCTTTGAGCTGAGTGCTCAGTCCGTAGGTAGGTTCTGTGCGCAAAGGCACCTCGCCCCAGAAAGCCACAAGATTCATGTAGCACAAAGCACGCAGGGCCTTTGCTTCGCCCAGATACATTGCCTTGGCACGCTCACCTCCGCACTCATCGTCGGACGACTTTTCTATGCGTGCAATATAGTCATTGGCACGGTTAATACCTGCGTATAGGGCCGTCCAGCTCTGTAGAAGAGCTTTGTCGCTGTTGTTATAGTTATAGTTTGAAATCTGTATGTAGCCTGTGCCGTAATTTCAGTTGTAGACCAGCACATCGGTTCCGGCATCAAGGTCGCCCCAAAGATTCTGACCGTAAGCACCCACCGATGTCAGGGCATCATATACCCCCGCGAGGCCTGCCATGCAGGTTTCCGGGCTGTGGTACAAGTCGTCGCCTTCAATATAGTCGAATGGGTCGGAATCGAGGAAAGAACAAGCCCCGGCCATACACGAGCATAAAGCTCCTAATATTATGTTTTTAAGTTTCATAAATCAATTTTCACTCCAAATGTGAATGATTGTGCCTTTGGATATGCCGAATAGTCAAATCCGCGCGTCATGGCCGAGTTGCGGGTCGACACTTCAGGATCGTATCCGCTATAGCCGGTCCATGTAGCCACATTCTGCGCGCTGAGATAAGCCCTTACACCCGAAAGACGAGTGCCACGGAGCCATTTTGCCGGGAAAGTGTAGCCCAGCTGAATGTTTTTCAGCCTCAAGAACGAAGCATCTTCCACGTCGCGCGAGGTATGGACATTCAGCCCGCGGTTTGGAGCCCAGAGGTAATTGGTAGGATTGTCAGGACGCCAGTGATTTGCAGCAGTTGCAAGCTGGTTGAGATGCCGTCCTTGGAGATTTTCAAGCAACACACGGTTGTAGTTGATTACATCGTTGCCATAGCTCCACTGCAGGAAGATGCTCAGGTCGAAGCCCTTCCATTCGAAGTTGTTGATAAAACCTCCGGTGTGGACAGGCAGACCGTGTCCGATGATTGTGCGGTCGGCGGTAGTCACACGGCCGTCGCCGTTAATATCCCTCAGTTTGGGATCGCCCGGGCGGATGTTGGCACGGTCGTTTGTGTTGTCGGGCACGTTGTCCTTCAGCCGGAATACACCTGGTGAAACTTCGTCGAAATCCGAATACTGGTAAACGCCATCGTAGATATAACCATACATTTCGGACAACGGACGACCAACCTTGCAAATATACAAGTCGGGAATCGAGGGATATCGTATGCCGGCCATACGGCTTTCCTGACCGTCGGACAGGCCTGTGATTTTGTTTTTGTTGAACGAGATATTGAAACTCGAGGTCCATTTGACCGAGCCATGCTTTCCGGGGAAAATGGTGCCGTTGAGAGTAAGTTCAAGACCACGGTTCGAGATGCTGCCAATGTTCTGCTGCACCTGAGTGAAGCCAATCGACGGAGGAACGTCGGCATAGAGCAGGAGGTCGCGAGTATCCTTGTCGTAAATATCCACCGAACCGTTGATTCGGTTTTGCAACAAAGCGAAATCGATACCTATGTTTGTCTGATAGGTAGTTTCCCAGCGGAGACTGCGGTTGGCAAGCTGCATCACGTGTATGGCCGGATGAAGGCTGTTGTTCCAGGGATAGTTTTCCCCGCCCCAGTAGAGGAGATTCGACGGATATACTTCGCGAGTGGCATTGTTGCCTGTCGCACCCCAGCCCACGCGCAATTTAAGATTGCTCATCCACGACGATACGCTTCTCATGAACGGTTCGTCGATAACACGCCAAGCAACCGAAGCCGAAGGGAATAGCCCCCACTTGTGGTGGATGAAACGCGACGAGCCATCGGCACGCAGAGTGGCAGTGAGCAGATAACGGCCTCGATAGTCGTAGTTGAAACGTCCGAAGTAGGACATCATCTTGTCGGTGACATTGTCGGCCACCACACTCATAGCCGAACCGGTGTCTATACCCCAGAAGCCGAGATCGTCCCAGGGAATCAGCACGCTCTTTGCCCCCACGTTGGAAATTTGCTTGCTCGAGAGCGACATGCCAACAAGACCGTTGAACTTGTGGCTGCCCCACTGGCGGCGGTAGTTGAGAGTGTACTCATTGCTCCAGCTGTTCCATTCCTTGATGTTGAAGCTGCCGTTTGTGCCGGTAGGCGAATAGGCAGGGTCGCCGAAATAAGTGTCTTTGTTATAGAACTTCTCTGTGCGAGCCTCACGCCATGTATATGCAAATGTAACCTTGAAAAGGAGGTCGGGAAGAATATTCCAGTTGAGGTAGGCATTCATCGACAGCTGGCGGTTGCGGAGCTTCTCGTAGGTATTTTTGATTGTCTTCACCGGATTGTAGGGATAAGTGCCTCCGTTGTTGTCCACTATATCTTCGAGATCGTCGGTTGAGCGGTATTTGACCGGACGGTAGGCCAGCACCTGGTAGAGAAAATACTGAGTCGACTGACCGTCGCCCTGCGTCGGGGCCGAACCTATCGAGGTGTTGTTGGCAAAATTGACAACGGTGCCAGCCTTGACAGTGGGAGAAATCTGCTGGTCGAGCGTCGCACGGGCCTTTACACTCTCGTAGGACGACTTAATAATTGTGCCCTCCTGCAGATAGTACGACAGGGCCGTCGAATATCGAGTGTTCTTTGTGCCTCCGGTCAACGCCAGATGATGGTTGGTCATAGGAGCGTTGCGGAACACCTCGTCCTGCCAGTTTGTAGACTTTCGTTTGTCGTAGTCGTCAATAGTCTGGTATCGACCAAGAGCCTCGTCGTAGCTGAAATATGTTTTGTTCATCTCATCGGCGGTGAGCATCTCGGCCTGAAGTTCAACAAACTGGCGACCCTGCATCAGTTTCAGGCCCTTGGGACGTCGTTGATAACTGACGGAACCTTCGTATGAAATGCGAGGGGCCGATTCCGCACCACGTTTGGTGGTGATGATAATCACACCGTTAGCGCCTCTCGCTCCATAGATGGCTGTAGCCGAAGCGTCCTTCAGTATGTCGATAGATTCGATATCGGCAGGATTTATAGCCCCGGCATTGGGGTCGTCGGTTGCAAAGCCGTCGATTACATATAGAGGTGTGCCGTCGGCCTCGTCCGATATTGTGTTGGAACCACGGATGACGATGTTTGCACCTTCGCCGGGCTGACCGTCGGAAGCCACCACCTGAACACCGGCAATGCGTCCGCCCAGCGCCTGGTCGAACGAAGACACATTGGCACGCTGCAAGTCGTCCATCGACACCTTTTCTACCGAGCCGGTAAGGTCGCTCTTCTTCATTGTGGCATATCCTATGGCCACCACTTCTTCGAGGGCTGTAGAGTTCTCTTTGAGCACGATTTCTATTCTGGAACCGGCTTTCGCTTTTATAGTAGCGGTTTCAAAACCGACATAGCTCACCTCCAGCGTGGTCTCTGCCGTCGATACCTGAAGTACGAAATTGCCATCGATGTCGGTTATTACACCTACAGGCGGATTACTGCCGGCAACACGCACACTTGCTCCGATGAGAGGCAAAGCTGTCTCGTCGAGCACCGTGCCCTCTATCGCGCTGCCTCCCGCCGCTGTCTGAGCCGGCAACACAGCCGGACTCATCAATGACAGGAGCATTACACAGGTAAGAATAAGTCGATTAATCATTACAGATAGTAATTCGGTTTAAGGTGAAAATATAGGGCATCAGAAAAGCTTGACAGCACCTTCGTCGAGTTTGCGCTTGCGCAAAAGAGCTTCGAGAAAATAATAGTCGGCATAATTGATAGGCACGTCAATCTCGTGACCGTGAGGTATCGAGCCAACGGAATGCATCAGCAGGAAGTGTCCGTTAGTTCCAATCTCGGCACGGTATGCCGGCGATGCGAGCGATTCGAGAATTTTGTCGGCCTTTTCTTTATATCCACCCTCCGGCAGATAGGTAGACATTTCGTAGAGAGCCGAAGCCGTACAAGCCGCAGCCGAAGCATCGCGAGGCTCCGAAGGGATGTTAGGCGCATTGTAGTCCCAGTAAGGAACAAGGTCTTCGGGCATCGAGGGGTCACTGAATATCATGTCGCACACCTTTACAGCGTGGTCGAGATAGGCCTTGTCGCCCGTGTAACGATAACACATTGTGTAACCATAGAGAGCCCAAGCCTGTCCGCGAGCCCACGACGATTCGTCGGCGTAGCCCTGCGCTGTCTGACGCTTGCGCACCTCGCCTGTCTGAGGGTCATAGTCCACCACATGATAGCAGCTGTTGTTGCTGCGGAAATGATTATCCTTTGTAGTGTTGGCATGAGCTACCGCTATATTATAATATGTGGAATCGTTTGTAAGGCGAGAAGCTTCGAACATGACCTCCAGGTTCATCATATTGTCGATAATGACAGGACAAGCCCATCCGCGTTCGCTCTGCCATCCGCTATCAACGTTCCACGACTGAATGACACCGGCCCCCGGACGGAAACGAGTCGAAAGCGAACGCGCCGCATTCACCACAGCCGAAGCATATTCATCGTGTCCACCCAGACGGTAGCCGTTAAGATAGCTCGATCCAATGATAAAACCAACATCGTGATGCCAAGTAAGATACTGAGCCGTGTCCAAGGTTTCTGTATAGCTGGCGGCACGCTCCTTCCAGCTCTCGTCGTTGTTGAGTTCACCTATATACCACAAGCAGCCAGGGAAAAAGCCCGAGCACCAGTCATCGACAGGCACATACCAAGTGCTGCCGTCGGGGTTCACTGTTCGAGGATTTATAAAGTGGCCCACACTATCAATTATCTGTAGATGCCCGCGATATTGTTCGGCGGCATATACTGCGTTTTCGCTGACAAAGTCTGTAGCTTGTCCGGCACGTCCGCACGATGTTGCCAAGATTGCGAGTGCCGCCATTGCTGTTCCATATAATATTGGTGCTTTCATGGTGTTGGGTTGTGATATGATTTTTTTAATGTTTTATTTCTGATGCAAAATTATTCCAATAATTGCAAGGCTTTGAATGTAAAAAGTCCATATTATACATGTAAAAAGTATTATAATCCATTATGGTACGATTTTACCCCTAAAATTGTACTAATGGTGCATATTTTCGAAATATAATGTATAACTTTGCATCATCATGAAAACTATAAATCATCAACGTGAACATCTCGGGCACAAGCGCAAAAAGGCTTCAGTGCTGATTATCATGCTCTTATCATTTTTCGGAATGCAAGCCACCTCGTTTTCGGACCCATCGTTCGGCAAATTGAGCATCACCGACGGACTTTCGCACTATTCTGTCATGTCGACCTATCAGGACGAACGCGGAGTGTTGTGGATAGGCACACGAGGAGGCCTCGACCAATACGACGGAGTGAATATCCGCAACTATCGCCATATACCGGGGAACAGTTCATCGCCACTTAACAACTATGTGAAAGCAATTACGGGCGACAAAAACGGGCATGTCTTCGTGCTCACCATCGGCGGTATCTCAATATATGACATCCATTCCGATTGTTTTACTAATGTTAAAGTCAACCAGGCAGAAGCAATAGCCTTCGGCAACAAACACCTATACTATGCCCTTGGTAAAACCATCGGCGCCACCACAACCGATGGGCACCTCACCCCGCTTCATATTCGCGACATTCCGTCGGATATATCAGCACTCCATGTCGTTGATTCCATATTATATATAGGAACTGTCGACGACGGTCTTCTGAAATATGACCTCAAGACAGGGAGCAAGAGCATAATATTGCCTTCGGTCAATGTCACTTGTATTTTCAACGACTTCGACGGGATTCTATGGGTTGGGACGCACCTCAACGGTCTTTTTAAAATTGAACCGTCAGGAAGACAGCATCAATTTCGGCACAACCCCGCCGACCCGTCGTCCATCAGTTCCAACTTTATCCGCAGCATTTGCCGGGACAACCGCAGACAGCTTTGGGTGGGCACTTTCAAGGGTCTATCGCGACAGAGCGGAAACGAAACTACATTTGTCAACTATCTTTCGGGCGGCAACTCGCCTCACAGCACCACAGCGGAACGCCTGAAACACTCATCGGTCTGGTCCCTCACCTGCGACATTCAAGGCACGCTATGGATCGGGACATACTTCAACGGTCTGTTGTCGTATAATCCCGAGAACGATATTTTTATCTCCTATCGCCCCGACAAACTCAACGGTTCCTCACTGAGCTACCCCGTTACGGGCGAAATGGCCGAAGACGACGAAGGAAGGATATGGATTGCTACCGAAGGTGGCGGTCTAAACCGTCTCGACCCGGCGACAAACAAAATTGAATGGTTCATGCACAATGATATCTACAACAATATCAAGTCGCTCAAATATGACAGCAGCCGTCAGTGCCTGTGGGTGGGCACTCATCTTGGCGGCCTGAAGAAGTACGAAATCGCCACCGGTCGCTGCACATCCTATTCGCTCCATAACGACAAATCAAATATTGTCTGCGACATAGAGATGCTTGACAACAACACACTTCTGCTTGCCACACACGACGGTATTTTCAGTTTCGACATATCCGAAACCTCATTCACTCCCCTATTCCGCAGCGGTGCCGAAGGATATGCAATAGCCCTCGCACTCGATTTGGCCATCGACCATGGAGGTTTGCTGTGGATCGGCGGTGCCGACGGTGGCCTCTACTGCTATAATTTCAACACACGCCGAATGAAGCTCTACAGCCACGATGAGAGCTTGCGGGCCTCCCTGTGCTGCAACGCCATCAACTTCATCTATGTATCGCCGGCAAACGAACTTTGGATAGGCACATCCGACGGCGGCCTTGACCGTTTCGACCGCGAACGCGACGAATTTATACATCACACACATTCTGACGGTAGTCTGCCTTCCGACTGTGTGTTCGGAGCACGCCAGCTTCCCGACGGACGCCTGCTCGCCCTCACCGACAAAGCCCTTGCTCTGCTCGACGGCAACACAGCAACTTCCTACAGCATCGGAAAATCGGTCCCACTAAGCGCATTCAACAACAAAGCCATCCATCTGTCGTCCGACGGCCGACATGCCTACGTTGGCGGCATCGACGGCTTGGTAACTTTCGCACCTTCGGACCTCAAACCTCGGGAAACTAAATATAACATATTTCCAATCCGTCTTATGATAGATGGCCGCGAAATTACACCCAACGACAATTCCCAGATTCTGACTCAGTCCATTTCGACAAGCCCCGACATAACAATCTCTCCATCGCATAATGTGTTCGGCATCCACTACGCCATCACCGACTTTACCCACGATACGAACCTAAGCCCGCAGTATCGTCTCGAAGGCTATTCCGACGCCTGGCTACCGATGCCGTCAAACCACGAGGTGAGTTTTACAAACCTTTCTCCGGGCGACTACCGCCTGCACGTTCGAGGATCATCCGAAGCAAACGCACCACAAACCTTTATGAACATTCACATTCCACGCCCTATTTATCTCCAATGGTATATGATTCTTATCTATATATTGGTGACAATAGGCCTTGGATGGTGGAGCATCAACACATACCGCCGTCGCATTGCCATGCAGCAGGCCATAGCCCTCGAACGCCAACGAAGCCGTAGCATAGAAGAGCTCAACCAAAACAAACTGCGATTCTTCATCAATTTATCGAACGAATTTCGCACTCCCCTTGCCCTTATTATGGGCAAGATAGAATCTCTAATGCGCTCTCCACAGCTTCCACATGCACTGTTGAACAAAGTGAATGGCGCTTACACCAACTGTATCCTCATGCGCGACATGATTGCAGAATTGCTCGATTTCCGCCGTTATGAACAAGGTGCCATGAACATAAAAGTTGCGGAACACAATGTAGTCAAATTTCTCGCCGACATATTTGCATCGTTCCGCGACTATGCAGCCGACAGAGGTATTCGCTTCCGGTTCAACCGCTCGAACGATTCTCTGATGCTGTGGTTCGACCCTGCACAGCTGCGAAAAGTGATCAACAACCTTCTTTCAAATGCCTTCAAACACACCGAGGCCGATGGCGAGGTCTCGCTCAGTGTCCGACGAGGCGACGGTTGTGTAGTCATTGAGGTTTCAGACACCGGTTGCGGCATACCGGCCGACGAAATCGACAAGATTTTCAATCGCTTCTATCAAGGCACCACTGTCGACGACGGCGAGTGGCAGGGAATCGGAGTGGGTCTTGCCCTTTCGAAAGGCATCGTCGACATGCACAAAGGCAAAATTGAAGTTTTCAGCACCCCCGGCCAATCGGCATCGTTTGTTGTATCGCTGCCTTTAGGCCACGAACACTTCTCCGACGAGCAGATAGCATCGAACGGCGAATACCGACAGGCAAAAGAATATAACTTTCAGCGCAACCTGCTTGTGCACCCCGCAGACACAGAGAGCGCCGAACACGACACATCGGCACCCCAGCCCACCGATGCAATGGTTATTGCCGAAGGGAACGAGCAGCTCAGGGAAATGCTCAGCGACATTTTCCATAGCTATTTCCGCATAGAGGCCACCGGCGACGGCGCAGAAGCACTCCGTCTTGTCGAAGAATGTGCGCCCAAGCTCATAATCAGCGGCTACAATCTTCCCGGTCTCACAGGCATCGAGCTTTGTCGCAAAGTTAAGAGCCTCCCCGCAATGGCGGGCACGCCCTATGTATTTGTAACATCGCATAGTGCCGACAACGAAGTGCTCGAAGGCCTCAATGCCGGAGCCGACGACTATGTCACCCTCCCCTTCGACGTTCGTCAGCTCATGGCCCGATGCCGCAACCTCATTACCAAGCACCGGAATATATCCCCATCGGTTCAACCGTCTGTATCCGACGACCAAACGAGCCCGATGATTGCATCAAACAGTGCTGATTTAGCTTTTCTCCGACGCGCAGTCAAAGTGGTTGAAGAAAACATTGCCGACAGCGAATTCAGCGTAGAACGTTTTGCAGCTGCAATGAATGTTTCCCGCACCACCATGTTTGCGCGAATAAAGGCTGTAACTTCACAGACACCCAACGATTTCATCACCTCGATCAGGATGAAACAAGCAGCCAAACTTCTCACAGAGCAACCGGAAACAAACATAGCCGATATAGCCTATTCGCTCGGGTTCTCCTCTCCTCGCTATTTCAGCCGTTGTTTCAAAGAGCACTTCAACGAATCGCCGCGCGCCTATCGCCTCAGTCACTCATAACAGACATTCCGATCTCCCCCCCCAAAAAAAATCGCGGGCCGGCAACATCGTTGCCGGCCCGTTTGCTATTCTATGTTGTTTTGAATCACTTCTTGGTGATGGTCACATAGTTAGGATACTTGTCGAAATGGAGTTCAACATCGTAGGTTCCTTTTTCAGGCACGGAGAGGTTGCCACCGTTTTGAACAATATTGTCCTCGCTGCCACCGTAGCTGTAGGTCCATGCGTTGGAGACGCAGAACTTGAATTCGCCTTCGAGCTCGATGTCCTTGATTGTCCAGACTGTGTTCTGTGAGTTAGGAGTCATAGCCGGAGCTTTTTCTACATCCCATCCGTTGAAAGCACCGATAATGTTGATGAGCTTGATGGGCACTGCACTCCATGTGAGGGTTACGACGTTTGCCTGGATGTAGTAGATCATGCCGGTAGTAGAAGGCACCTGCATCGATTCGCGCGAATTGGGATCGATCTTCATCTTGCCGGTGGTAACGTCCGTCTTTTCGTCGGTTTCGGCATCACCGTCTTTGCGGAACGACACGCTGCGAGAATCCCGCTCAGTGGCAAAGAAGAATGTGCGACGCAGACGTACGGTGCCCGAGTAGTTGATGAAGTTATCGGTGGCCAGAGGCAGAGCTTTGCTGGCATCTGTATTAGATGTACCGGCACCGAATACCCACAAGTAGGGATAGGCCGACGAAACCTTATAGGTGAGGTCGAACATATTGATGTTGATCTGCATGGAGCCAACCGAGCTGATGACACCGGCATCGGTTCCCGAAGCGGGAGCGGAAACAAGTTTGCCTTCAAGGTCGTTTTCGACATCGGGTTCGACACCCCATGCGCCTTCCCAGTTGCCGGCTGCCACGGCACTTGCCGGCACGACCTTCCATTGGTAGCCATCTGCCATGTCGGCAGGAACATCAAAAGCCACCATAAATGTAGGATGATCGTAGGGGTCGCCCTCTTCGAGCTTTGTGAACTTGATGCCCTTTGTCACATCCCAGTTACAGAAATTGCCCACGAGGTAATATTCCGATTCGATGACATGGCCACAGCCTATAGGTGTGATAGTATATTCTTTGGCGCACAGTTCAGTTCCGGGGTTGCCGAGACGGACGGTATTGCTGCCGTTGACAGCATAGGCCAGCACCTCTGTATAAACCTGCTTTGCCGAAGGATTATTGCCGAAGACCTTTATGATGGAAGCTTCCATTTCAGCCTTGGAAAGCATGATGTCGGCACCGGAAAGCTCGGTGGCAAGAGTATCGCTATTAGCAAAGTCTTTGTCGGCCGAAAGAACAACTTTCGAAGCGAAAGTATAGCCTTCGGGAAGATTTTCCACAGAATAAGTGGCGAATTTCACCATTTCGTCCTGCGTGGTCAACAGATTGATGGCATCTCCGCTGATGGCAGACGACACTGTCAGGTCGGAGGCATTATAGATGGGCATGTCGCCGTCGGGGTTGGTCTGTGCCGGAGGATTAGGCAGGGTATATTCATCGCAAGCGGCGAGACCCATGCCCATGGCGGCAATCAGAGCAGCTATTTTGATTTTGTTCATTGCTTTGTCTTTTTGGGTTGGAGACCGCAGGCCCGGCGGACGAGCCTGCGTGTCTCTGTTGGTTGCTTGTTGAATTTATTCTGCCGGAGTGATTTTGATTCGTATCTTCTTCATGTCGGACATGTCGACCTCCATGTTGAGCACGCCGCCCGGACAGTTGGGGAAGCTGAACGAGTCTTTCGTTTTGGTAATATCGCCTTCGAAAGTTTCAGCACCGGTGAAGTCTTCGAATACTACAGGTTTGTCTGCATCTTCGCCGCCTGCTGCACCATAGCTGTTTTCATCCCAGCTGCCGAGTGCGGTATAGAAGCGGAAGACAGGTGCATTCTGATTGAAATCTACTTGGCCATAGAATTTCTTGGAGCCGACACCGTCTTCGGGTTCGCTCAGAGCAAACTCATTGAGAGCGTCTTCATTTGCCGGTAAAGGAGCAATCCAGTCTTTTATTTCAACGCCTCCAACCATTGTACCTATTGCATAGTTGCCGACAACATAGAGTTTGGCAGGTGTGGGGACATAGTAGAAGCTCTGCACATTGTTTAGAGTTTCGATATTTTTTGTCACGATTTCTGAACCTTCGACACCTTCAACAAAGGCACGTCCGCGGAGATATACCTTCTGCAGACCGAGGTCGGTGTATTCTTCAAGTTTGGTAGCACCTTGGAAAGCAGTAAGGGCGGCAGCAAGGTCGCGATCTCGGAAGGTCATTGCAAGCATAGTACCCGAACCCATTGGAACGAGAGTCTGGAACTTACCGTCTTCAAATTTGTCGTCGAGGCACACATCGAGACGGTACTGAGTCACTGCCGAATATCCATATTCGGGCTGTTGGTTAAGATTCACCTCGAAAGTGCCGTCATAGCTCAGTTCGTATGTTTGATTTTGGAACGCCGGGGCGTAGATGGCAAAGTTTGTTGTTGCCTGGTCGGGTTTCTGGAACACCGGATCGGTGACATCGTCGCTGCACGAACAGAAACCCATCAAAGCCACCGCACTGGCCAGAGCCGTATATATTTTGTTAAATTTCATAGTGATTTGCTTGATAAATCATTGATTAATAACCGGGGTTCTGACCCACTGTGGCCACATACTGGTAGGGTATGGGGAAGAGTGCGCGGTATTCGGGAATAGAACCGCCTTCGTAAACGCCGTTCTTCCACGACCAGATGTAAGTGCCACCGGTATATTTGCCGAAGCGGATGAGGTCGCTGCGACGCTGACCTTCCATGTATAGCTCGCATTGGCGTTCGTGCAATAGCTGGTCGGCCGATGGCATCGTTTTGTATTCACTCATCCCAGCACGACGGCGAACTTCGTTGAAATATTTAAGACCTTCGGAGCCTTGGCCGTTCAGCTGGCACTCTGTAATCATCAGGTACACGTCGGCAAGACGGAATACGGGGTAGTCGACATTCGAAACCTGGCTGTTGTTATTGGTGTTGCCGGCTGCGTTGTCATAGTCGGTCGAGGGCGAGTTAGAGTACTTGATACACATGTAGCCGCACGAATTTTCGTCGTAGGCTGCAAGGTCGGGAATATTTTCCTGGAAGCTGCCTTCGTAGATAAGACGACGGTTGTCGCCCTTGAGGGCTTTCGACAGTTCGGGACGGAGACGCAGACCGCTCCATGGGTCGCCGAAGTTGTTGAGGCGTGCGAGCACCTCCTTATCGGCAGTTTCGACATAGCAACCGACGGTGAGGTAGGTTGTACCGCCCCATGTTTCCATTCGTCCCTGCTGTTGGGGAATAGCCCAAAGGATTTCGCCATTGCCCACATATTGGTCGTTGTCGGCGCAGAAGAGATATTTATACGTAGGAGCAAGCTGAATGCCGGATTTGAGCACTTCGTTGCAGCAACGGAGGCAGTCGGCATAGCGTTCTGTTCCTGTATATACTTTGGCATTGAGGTAGAGTTTGGCAAGAAGTGCATAACCGGCTTCGCGGCTCACGCGGCCATAGCTCTGCTCTGCTGCGGGTTTGAGGTCGGGCACAGATGCTTCGAGTTCGGAAGTGATGGCATCGAAGAGCTGCACACGGTCGTAGGTGGGAGGAGTTGCACCTGTAACAGAAGCTTCGTCGATCCAAGGACCACGGCCAAAGATGTCAATCATATAGTAGTACGACAGACCGCGGATGGCACGGGCTTCGGCGATACGTGCTTTAACTTCGGCTTCGTCAAAGTAGGCAGCGCCTTCGCTCTGCATCTTGTTGATGAATTCGGCACACATTTTGGCATTGAAGAATTCACGGGCGAAAGCTGCATATATCCATTCGTTGTCGGAGCTGTATGTGCAGAAGTTGAGAGGCTGGTAGCCGGGGTCGTTCCATTTTTCCGAAATGAAACATTCGTCGGCAGTAATTTCCTGCAGGTTGAAGTGAGTACGTGTGAATGTGCCGGCACCGCCGTCGGAAGTCGAAATAACGTCGTCGCGGTAGAGGTTGCCATAGAGACGGGCCAGAAAGCCGTCCCACTCAGCAACGGTGGTCAGCTCCAGCTTAGTCTGCGGGTCGTTGGGCTTGAGGTCGAGGTCGCCGACACACGAGGTTCCGGCAAGCGCCATAAAGCCGATGCATCCCGAAATGATATATTTGTTAAATTTCATATTAGGTTCTGTTATTTATGCGTTATACCGGATTAGAAGTTCACTACCGCACCAACGGTGAATGTTACGGGACGCGGGTAAACACTGTTGTCGATACCGCCGTTGAAGGTCAGTTCGGGGTCGAGTCCTTTGTATTTTGTGATGACGAAAGGATTCTGGACAGCGCCGAAGAGACGCACTTTGAGTTTGTTCTTCAGCAGGTTGTCCCAGGTGTAACCAACTGTGATGTTGTCGCAACGCACGAACGATGCATTCTGAACAAAGTAGCTGCTCAGGATAAGTTCGGTGCTGCGGGCCTGGTTGAAGAGGTATGTTCCTGACATCACGTTGCTCAGGGGAGCGGTCTCAGTTACAGAAGCGAAGCTGTTGTCAGCCATGTTCTTGTTGTAAGCCCAGTTGCCGAAAGCACCACGGAGAACGAAACCGAAGTCCCAGTTCTTATAGTTGAAAGTATTGTGCCAGCTAACGGTGATGTCGGGATGAACGTGGTGGTACATAATCTTGTCGTCGTCGTTAATCACGCCGTCGGCGTTCTGGTCAACATAGACACCTTCGAGGGGATTACCGTTGGCATCGTATACCTGTTCGTATACATAGAATGTATATGCCGACTGGCCTACTCGGTTCTGCTGTGTCGAAACGCCGTTGCCAATTCCGCCGGTTGCAGTGTCGGCACCTTCGGCAAGACGCGTGATTTTGTTCTTGTTCCACGCAAGGTTCAGGTTGCTGTTCCAAACAAAGTCGCGGGTAACAACCGGGCGGGTGTTGATGTTGAACTCAATACCGGTGTTTTTGAGGTCGCCAAGGTTGATATTACCAGTGTTCGACAGGTTGGAGCCGGCGGGATAGTTTGCAAACACCAGAAGGTCCGAAGTTTTGCGCTGGTAGAATTCCAAGCTACCGTTGATACGGTTGTTGAGGAATCCGAAGTCGAGTGCCACGTTCCATGTTTTTGTTTCTTCCCACTTGAGGTCGCCGTTGTACTTCTGGGGATAAGCAATCTGAACATAGTTTGGCTGGCCGTCGGGAGTAGTACCGATAGGATAAGTATTGCCTGTATCGGTGAGGACAGAGTAGACAGGGAGATAGGGAAAGTAGTCACCACCGAGGTCCTGCTGGCCGGTAACACCATAGCCTACGCGGAACTTGAGCTCGCTCATCCAGCTGCGTGCGCTTTCCATAAAGTTCTCTTCAAGAATCTTCCAGCCAAGGGCGAACGAGGGGAAGGTACCCCAGCGGTGGTCCTTGCCGAAACGGCTTGTACCGTCGCGACGCACGGTGGCAGTGAGAAGATACTTGTTGTTGAGCACATAGTTCATACGTCCGAAGAACGACACAAGCTGATAGCGGCTTGCATAGTGGTATGTAGGCGAGTACTGGTAGCCGGCAAGTTTGGCAATGGGGAAGTCGACAAGCTGGCCGTCGGTGTTGGTGTACTGGAAGATTCCGGGGTGATTGGCAATAGCAGCGTCAACCTGACTGAAATTGTGGCCTTTGTTGTTGAAACGCTGCCAGGAATAACCGGCAGTAACATCGAGCGACGATTTGATGGCCTCAAATTCCTTGTTGTAGTTCAAGTAGAAATCGAGAAGGAGCGTGTAGCGTTCTTCGTTTTCTTTGTTGCGGGTAGTGTAGCCTTCCTTGAAGTTGATGCTCTCGCCCTCGGCCGGTTTTGCCATGCCGGGGAAGTTGGTGTAGCGCACACCGAAACCGTTCTTCCATGCAAGGGGCGAGTTGACAAGGTTCAGGTTGTTCACTTCGCCATGGTTGTAGTCGTAGCCAAGGTTTAAGTTGGCACGGAGCTCGCGGAGGAAGGGCATCTTCAGGTCGATCTGCAGGTTGCCCACGCTCTGGTAAACTTTTGATTTGGAGTTATACTCCTGCACCATCGACACGGGGTTGATTGCCGACAGAGTGTTGATGTCGGCACCCTTGGTGTCGGGGCCGGCAAGAGCACCACCAGCAATATAAGTGGTGTAGTTGTTGAACACGTTGTCCATGCGCACCGGCAGAGTTGGGTTAAAGCCTATGGCACCTCCGAGAGCACCCTGGTCGTAGCTGTTGGTGATGTAGGAACCCTTGACGTTGGCATTGACGCTCAAAAGGTCGTCGAAGAACTTGGGAGTGAGGTTGATACCAGCGCTCAGACGGTCGTTGTCGGTGTTGCGGACAACGCCCTGTGTTGAGGTATAGCCCACCGACACACGGTAGGGAAGGAAACCGGCAGTGCCGCCCACGCTCAGGCTGTAGTCCTGGCTGAAAGTGGTGCGGAGCACTTCTTTCTGCCAGTTTGTGTTTGCCTTGCCGAGAGCAGCGGCCTGCACCGATTCGGCACCATAACGCTCGGTGATGAAGTTACGGAATTCACCGGCTTCCATCATATCGAGATATTTACGGGGTGTTGCAACATAGAAGTTGGCAGCAAAGTTTACCTGCGGTTTACCGCTCTTACCGGTCTTTGTTGTGATGATAATCACACCATTGGAAGCTCGCGAACCGTAGATTGCGGTTGCCGAAGCATCCTTGAGGATGGTCATCGATTCGATGTTCTCGGGATTGACAAGCGACAGAGGATTGGACGAACCTTTTACCGAGTTGCCTTCCATAGGCACGCCGTCGATTACAACAAGAGGGTTGTTGGAAGCCGAAAGCGATGCACCGCCGCGAATCTGGATGCTTGCACCGCCGGCAGGGTCGCCGCCGTTTGTCGACACAACCACACCAGGGCTTGCGCCAACCAGCAGGTCCTGAGCTGTCGAAGCAAGTCCGGCTTCAATTTCATTAGGTTTAACCACGCCCACCGAACCGGTAGCGTCGGCTTTCTTTACTACACCGTAGCCCACAACGACGAGTTCGTTCATAGCAACGGTGTTTGTTGTCAGTTTGACATCGATTTTTGTGCGGTTTTCGACCGGCACTTCCTGAGTATCGCAGCCAACATAGGACACCACGAGGGTTGCATTGGGTGCACACTGGATGGTAAAGTTGCCGTCGAAGTCGGTAGCGACACCAAAGCCGCTCACACCTTTCACTTCAACCGATGCGCCGATGGCCGGTTCGCCCTCGGGCTCGTACACAGTACCACTGACTGTGATTTTTTGCGCGAATGCCGGCAAGGACACACTTAGCACAAGTAATAGTGCAAGCCATGCCTTCCGTGTCATCAGATGACAGATGTTCTTCATGCAAGGATTGTTTTTAGTTTAATATTAAGTATGTTAATCTCTGTTTTTCTCTGAAATTGCAAAGGGTAAACCTTTGTCTTGTCATTTCATGTCGCAAAGGAAGCGATTTTTTTTGTAACAGCCTAACCTTCTATTCCAAAAGCCTAAAATTTAACACTTTTAACCTAACACAATATTCATATTTAACATTTCAAAAGCGCGGATACGGACATTTAGGAACTACCGAGCAGTAACTCCAAGGGCAATGATGCCAATCGAAGCCGGACGGGCGCTGCTGCACGATATTGCCTGCACAGCCTCGGCCATAGTCGATCCGGTGGTGAGAATATCGTCGACAATCACAATGTGCAAACCGTCCAATTCCGAGGGATGCTTCAGGGCCATGCAACCACTAATGTTCCTGCGACGGGCAACAGCCCCCTTGTGTGTCTGCGAGGAATGACGGCGCACCGCAATGAGATTGTCGGCCACCGCCATACCTCCCGCTTCAGCAAGTCCGCGAGCTATTTCCTCGCTCTGGTTATAGCCACGGCGCATGCGTCGCGTCCAATGCAAAGGTATTGGCAGGAGAACGTCGACTTTGTCGAGTGTTGCCGGAACAGCCTCGGGCAAGCGGGCAGTGTTATCTTCCACAATAATATCGTCGAAATCGAGAGGAGCCTCGTCGTCGACAGGAGCAACTTCATCGGAAGCGTCAACGAGCATGCTTCCAAACATACGTCCGAGCTCGAAAGCCTGGCGCGGACGGCCGTTATATTTTGCTTTGCGGATAAGCGCCGCATAGTCCGACGCAGGGTCGTAGTCGAACCATGCGGCGCAGAAACCGGCCGGAGCCACGCCGTTGTCGGCAATGAGGCGCAGACGCGCCGCAAGAGCCGCAGCATCGCGACCTCGAGGCATGGAGCACAGACACCCCATGCACATCACCTTCTCGTCGGACAAAAGCAAACGGCCGCACACAACACAGGTGCGAGGCGACACCACCGAAAGGAAAGTGTCGGCAATGCTGCATAAAGCCTCTTTCACCATGCCCATGTCGAAGGAAGTCAGTTGAGACGGCGCTCGATACGGTTGCCGGGTTTTATATTTAGCGAAAAAGCAGCGCTGCGCCCGGTTGCTTCGCTGCGGAAATTGAAATGATAGCGTTCGGCCCCAAGACAATCGATGCTCACCCGTGCCATGGTGGCACGTTGTGCCGATGCAGGACCAGCAGTGAGACGTTCTTCGATGGTAATGTCGAAACCAATAATGGTAAGAGCCAGGCTAAAGGCACCGTCCATGCCAACACCCTCAAGACCGAAACGATAGAGCGACAGCGTTCCATCGGCCTCGACAACGGCCACGATTCCGGGCTCGGACATGGGGGCGTTGTCGTATAGACAGCCGGCATATAGAAATGTGCGTGCCGCGCCACGCCGCGAGGGCATGGCAGCAAGTCCGACAACAGCTGCCGCCAAAAACACCATAATCACATAGAACTCAATGGAGCTGAAAATACCGGTCATCATCCAAATAAAGCAGCCGGGAGCCATTTGAGGCACAGCGATGAGATCTGCACATAAATTATAATGCCCACAATATCGTTCGAAATCTGGATGAAAGGACCTGTGGCAAGAGCAGGATTGATGTGAATCTTTTCGAGAGTGAGCGGGATGACTGTTCCAAGCAACGAACCGAACATGACCACAACAAATAGCGACAACGCCACAGCAACCGTAACTCCGAAATCGCTCGGCATCGTAATGAGGTTGTAGACAAACACAACGCCGGACATGATTGAGGCATTGAGCAGACCAATGAGAATTTCCTTTCCCAGCTGCGATGCAAACTGTTTTATGTCGAGAGTGCCGTTTGCCAGGCCCTGAACAACAATGGCCGAAGCCTGGACACCAACGTTACCGCCGGTGCCGGCAATGATGGGAATGAAGAGTGCAAGAGCCGTCACAGCCTGTAGCTGCTCTTCGAAGGCTCCGAGGATTGCCGAGGCAAGCAGGCCGGAGGCTATGCCTATTAGGAGCCAGGGAATTCGCGCCTTTGTCTGTGCAATGACGCTGTCGTCGGCATCGATGTCCGACGAGATACCCGAAGCCAACTGGAAGTCGCGTTCGCTCGATTCGCGCACCTGGTCCATCACGTCGTCCACGGTTATTCGCCCCAGCAGACGCCCAATAGAATCGACAACCGGCATGGCCACAAGGTCGTATTTCTCAAAGTCGAGAGCCACCTCGTCGATTGGGGTGTCGGCCTTGACGCTGACAGGGTCGGCCTCCATCACATGCTTGATTTTTGACACCGATGGGTGGGTGAGCATCATCTTCAAGGGAAGGGTGCCTTTGAGGCGCTCATCGTTGTCGATCACATATACATAGTAGATTTCGTCCATTTCTTCGGCCTGAAGGCGCATCTGCTTGATACATTCGGGCATGGACCAGTTCTCGTTGACAACAATCATCTCGGTGCCCATCAGGCCGCCGGCGGTGTCCT
>CAJUAR010000028.1 GCA_910584495.1 uncultured Muribaculaceae bacterium | reverse complement strand
CTGCACGGCGAGTGACCGCCTGGTGATTAACAGATATTGTCGAACCGGCTCTTAGTGCCAAATAAACAATGAAAGGGCGATAGCCCCACCTCGCCCCGCAGCAAGGAGACGAGCCATACATTTATTGAATGCACGTATTTAAAATACACACCTCTGTGTAGCATAGCAACCAGCCGCCGGGCGAGGTGAGGACACCTCGCTTCCATGGCTTCGCGCCCGCAGACAAGGCAGTTTCGGTTGAAAATTTGAAAAAACATGAAAAAAAATTGGCTAAAAGGCAGAAAATGACTAAATTTGCACCGTGAAATTCAAAAGGCATATGTCCCAAGGTTTTCACAAGCAAATAAAACATTGAATATAAGCCAATTACCGCCATATAACTTTCATAGGAAGGAAAGGCGGCGGGTTCGAGTTCAACTCGTGCTCGAATAAACAAACAAACAACCAAATACAAACAACACTCTAAATGGCAACAAAAATCAGACTGCAACGCCATGGTCGCAAAAACTATGCGTTCTATCCCATTGTCATCGCCGATAGCAGGGCACCACGAGATGGTAGATTTATTGAAAGGATAGGTTCTTATAATCCGAACACTAATCCTGCTACAATTACTCTTAATTTCGAGCGTGCTTTGTATTGGGTAGGCGTTGGCGCACAACCAACCGACACAGTTCGTTCCATCCTTTCGCGCGAAGGCGTGATGCTGATGCACCACCTCCTTGGCGGCGTGAAGAAAGGCGCATTCGACCAGGCCGAAGCCGAACGTCGTTTTGCAGCATGGAAGGCAAACAAAGATGCAAAGATTGCAGGCGTAAAGGCAACATTCGACAGCCAGCGCGCCCAGTCGGCCAAAGAGCGTCTCGAAGCCGAGGCAGCCAAGAACAAGGCTAAAGCCGAAGCCGTAGCCAAGAAGAAAGCCGAAGCCGCTGCAGCCGCAGCCGAAGCTCAGGCCGAAACAGCTCCCGCCGAAGAGACCGAAGCTCCCGCAGCTGAATAAGCCGCAGCTTCTTCGTATCGACGATAAACCAAGGGTGTGTCAGTGCTCAGTGTGCCGACACACCCTTTCTGCTTAATCTCACATTACGATTCCACTTTTCTTGCAACAATAACGACAAGCAAGTACAACTTTTAAGTTCATAATGAAGAAATTCAACGAATACTCCGGGTTCAACCTCTCGGAAGTCAACAAAAATATGCTCGACATCTGGAAGAAGGAACACCTCTTCGAGAGTTCTGTCGAGCTCAGGCAAGGCCATCCTTCGTTTGTGTTCTACGAAGGACCGCCTTCGGCAAACGGCATGCCCGGAATCCACCACGTCATGGCGCGCACCATCAAAGACTTGTTCTGCCGTTACAAAACCATGCAGGGCTACCAGGTGCAGCGCAAAGCCGGCTGGGACACCCACGGCCTTCCCGTGGAGCTGGGTGTTGAAAAAACATTAGGAATCAAGAAAGAAGACATAGGTGTCAAGATTTCGGTGGACGAATATAATGCCGCATGCCGCCGCGAGGTGATGAAGTACACCCGCGAATGGGAAAGCCTCACCGACATGATGGGCTACTGGGTGGACATGACCGACCCCTATATCACCTACGACAACAGATATATCGAAACAGTGTGGTGGCTGCTGTCGCGTCTCTACGACAAGGGATTGCTATACAAAGGCTATACCATACAGCCCTATTCGCCGGCAGCCGGCACAGGCCTAAGCTCGCACGAGCTCAACCAGCCGGGCTGCTACCGCGACGTCAAAGACCTCACGGCCACAGCTCTTTTCACCATCACCGACCCCAAGCCTGAGATGACGGGCTGGGGACGCCCCTGCTTCATGGCATGGACAACAACGCCCTGGACACTGCCCAGCAACACAGCCCTGTGCGTGGGTCCCAAAATCGAATATGTGGCCGTACAGACCTACAACCCTTACAACGGAGAGAAAATCACCGTAGTAATGGCCGAGGCCCTTGTCGGTTCCTATTTCAAAGCCGAAGGCGCGACAGCCCCCATGGACACCTTTGTGCCGGGCGACAAAGTGGTGCCCTACCGCATTGCGGGCCATTACACCGGTCCCGAGCTTGTTGGCATGCACTACGAGCAACTGATGCCATGGGTTAAACCCTGCGAGAAACTCGGACCACTGGCACCGGAATATGCCGCAGCCTATGCCGCCGCGCATCCCGACAAAGTTTTCGAGGTGGGCAAAGACAGCTTCGTAGAGCTTGCCGAGTGTGCATTCCGCGTTATTCCCGGCGACTACGTAACCACCGACGACGGCACAGGCATTGTTCACATCGCTCCCACATTTGGCGCCGACGATGCCAAGGTGGCCAAGGCAGCTTCCATACCGTCGCTCTTCATGGTCAACAAACGTGGCGAAACACGCCCCATGGTGGACCTCGCCGGCAAATTCTATCTGATTGACGAGCTTGCTGAAACATTTATCGAAAAATGCGTTGTCCTTGCCGCATACACACCCCACCAGGGCGAATATGTGAAAAACGCCTACGACCCGCAGTATACCTCGGCAAAAGGAGTCTACGACGAAGCCGCCGCCAACAAGGCCGAAGACCTCAATGTGCGTCTGTGCATGGAACTGAAACAAGCCGGGCTTGTTTTCCGCACCGAAAAACACGTTCACAACTACCCCCACTGCTGGCGCACCGACAAGCCGGTTGTCTACTACCCGCTCGACAGCTGGTTTATCCGCACCACCGCCGTGCGCAACCGCCTGATGGAACTCAACGACACCATCCAATGGAAGCCTGCAAGCACAGGCACAGGCCGTTTTGGCAAATGGCTTGAAAACATCCAGGACTGGAATCTGTCGCGCAGCCGCTACTGGGGCACCCCCCTGCCCATCTGGCGCAACGAAGACGGCACCGAAGAACTGTGCATCGACAGCGTGGGAACACTCTTCAACGAAATCGACAAAGCAGTGGCTGCGGGAGTGATGAAGAGCAACCCTCTGCGCGACAAAGGCTTTGTTCCCGGCGAATATTCGGCTGAAAACTATGCCAAAATCGATCTTCACCGCCCATACGTCGACGATATTGTGCTTGTGTCGCCCACAGGCCGCCCCATGTATCGCGAAACAGACCTCATCGACGTGTGGTTCGATTCCGGATCGATGCCCTATGCCCAGATCCACTATCCCTTCGAGAACAAAGAGGCCTTCGACAGCGGCCGTCTTTTCCCCGCCGACTTTATTGCCGAAGGTGTTGACCAGACACGCGGATGGTTCTACACCCTTCACACCATAGGCACCATGGTCTTCGATGCTCCAGCCTTCAAGGCTGTGATTTCCAACGGCTTGGTGCTTGACAAAAAAGGCGAGAAAATGTCCAAGCGAAAAGGAAACAGCGTCGACCCCTTCGACACCATCGAAAAGATGGGTTCCGACCCCCTTCGCTGGTATATGATTGTAACATCGTCGCCGTGGGACAACCTCAAGTACGACCCCGAAGGCGTTGCCGAAGTTTCGCGCAAATTCTTCTCCACCTTGTCGAACACCTACAATTTCTTTGCCATGTATGCCAATGTCGACGGCTTCACCGGCGAAGAAGCGCAGGTTCCCATGGCCCAGCGTCCCGAAATCGACCGTTGGATACTTTCGCTGCTCAACACACTTGTGAAGAAAGTGACCGAAGCCTTCGACGATTACGAACCCACACGCGGTGTGCGCGCCCTCAGCACCTTTGTGCTCGACGACCTCTCCAACTGGTATGTCCGCCTCAACCGCAAACGCTTCTGGAGCCGAGGCCTTGGCACCGACAAACTGGCTGCATATCAGACACTCTACACCTGCCTCCGTACCGTTGCCAAACTCATAGCCCCTGTGGCACCGTTCTTCAGCGACCGTCTCTACCGAGACCTCACCGACGCCACCGGCTCGGTCCATCTTGCCGATTTCCCCAAATATGATGCCAATGGCAGCGATGAAGCCCTCGAAAACCGCATGGCCGTTGCCCAGAGCCTGACCTCGCTCGTGCTCTCGCTTCGCAAGAAAGCAAACATCAAAGTGCGCCAGCCTCTGAGCCGCATCCTCGTACCTGTCGCCAACGCGGCCCAGAGTGCCGTATTTGAGGCAGTAAAGGACATTGTGTGCACCGAGGTAAACGTCAAGCAGCTTGACATTGTGGGTGCCGACAACGAAGTGTTTGTCAAACGTGTGCTCCCCGACTTCAAAAAGCTCGGGCCCAAGTTCGGCAAGCAGATGAAAGCAGCCGCCGAGATAATCAAAGCCCTGGACCGCAGCAGTATCCAGACCCTCGAAAACACCGGACACCTAACAATCGCTGTCGACGGCACAGAGCACGAAATAGACCTTGACGATGTGAAAATCATATCGGAAGACATTCCCGGCTGGCTTGTGGCCAACGACGGCGACCTCACCGTGGCCCTCGACATTGCCATCACCCCTGCCCTGCTCCACGAAGGTCTGGCACGCGAAATTATCAACCGTGTTCAGAACATCCGCAAAAAACGCGGCTATGACATAACCGACCACATAAGTCTCACATTCATGCCATGTTCCGAAATAGAAGGCGTACTCGCCGACTACGGCACATATATTGCCGGCCAGGTGCTTGCCGACAGCATCGACGCAAAGGATATTGACAGCGAAGAGATAGAAATCCTCGACATCGACGATCTCAAACTTGGTGTGGACATCAAACTCAACAAATAATGAACGAAGAACGCCCCCGTTACTCCGACGAAGAACTCGAGGAATTCCGACAGCTCATACTCGCAAAAATCGACACTGCCACAGCTCTCTACGAAGAGCTGTGCCAGTCGTTGCGAAACAACGAAGGCAACGACACGGCCGACACATCGCCCACCTTCAAAATCCTCGAAGAAGGAGCCAATGTGCTCGAGCGCGAAGCCACAGCACGACTTGCCGAACGTCAGCGCCAGTTCATCAACCACCTCAAAGCCGCGCTGGTGCGTATCGACAACAAAACCTACGGCATCTGCCGCGCCACCGGCAAGCTCATACCCAAAGAACGCCTGCGTGTTGTGCCGCATGCCACGCTCTGCGTTGAAGAAAAGAACAACAATCCCCACCATTGATGTACACCCGCAATCGAAAAATGTCTGTTGTCGCCTGGGCTATCATAGTCCTGGTGATTATTGCCGACCAAGCTTGCAAGTTCTGGGTCAAGACAAGCTTCTATCTGGGCGAGGATTATGAAATCCTGCCATGGTTCCACCTGCACTTTGTGCAGAACAACGGCATGGCATTCGGCCTGGACTTTATCAACAAATATATTCTTACATCGCTCCGCATATTGCTCTTTGGCTATCTTGCATGGTACATAGTGCGCCTCTGCCGACTTGGGCGCGCACCGTGGGGCTACCTTGTGAGCGTGGCCCTTGTGGCAGCCGGGGCTGTGGGCAACATCATCGACTGTGTGTTCTACGGCGAAATATTCACAAATCCCATGCCTCCGGAAACGGCGCAAATCGTGCCTTGGGGCGAGGGCTACGGCACACTGTTCCAAGGACTTGTCGTGGACATGTTCTGGTTTCCGCTTTTCTCGTTCGACTGGCCGGAGTGGTTGCCCCTGCTTGGCGGAAAAATCTTTTCTTTTTTCGACCCGGTGTTCAATGTTGCCGATGCCGCCATCAGTGTGGGCATGATTGCCGTGGTGCTTTTCTACTTCCGCTATATGGAACATTCGCTTGACGATGACAATACGAAAGATAACAGCGATATCCGCTCTTAGCCTACTTGCAGCATCGTGCTCCAAAGTGCCCGGCGATGTTATTCAGCCGCGCGAAATGGCAGCCATCATGGCCGACGTGCATGTGGGCGAAGCCGTGGTGGAAATTAATCGCAGCGAGTACCGCACCGATTCGGCCAAACAGCTGCTCAAGCAGTCGGTCTATGCCAAACACGGCGTAACGTCGCAAGAAGTCGATTCGTCGCTGGCGTGGTACGGCCGCAACATAGAGCGATATATGGATGTCTACGACATGACCATCGAAATGCTGGAGCACCGCATCATTGAAAGCGGCAACCGCTTAGCGGCTGAAAACGCACTGTCTATTGCCGGCGACTCGGTGGATGTGTGGCCCGGAGCAAGATATATCACCTTCAACGACCGCTTGCCCTCCAACATGTTCACCTTCAGTTTCGGACGCGACCCCAACTGGGAGCGTGGCGACCTCTATACGTGGCGAGCCAAGTTTTTCAACACAGAAGGCACGTCAGTTTGGCTCATCGCAACCGACTATGCCGACGGCTCAACAGAATACGTCCATTCGACAGTGGATGCCGACGGCTGGCGCGAAATAAAAATGCAAACCGACAGCACCCGGCAGCCCGTGCGCATCTACGGCTACTTCAACGCCGCCCGCCGCCCGGGCGCAGGTCTGCGAATCGATAGTCTCGAGATGGTGCGCAAACGCGTCAATCACTCCGACTATCGACGTTCCTACGGGTCTCGCTACGAGAATTATAACCTCCCAACCGTCATTGCCGACACACTAAACAATGAACAATCGCAACCACAGCCGCTGGCTGGCACTGAAGGTGATTGACGGCAACACCGACTACTCGCTGAGCTATGTGAGCATCGAAGGCGACGAAGTGACCATCATGCCATTCGCCGGCACGGAATTGCCGGCGACATCTTTCTACAGCGGCACCATACGAGTGGTCCGCCATCCTCGTCCACACCTCGTTTTTGAATGAAAGCAAGCGATAGAGAACAACTTTTCAACGAGATTGCCGAGCAGCACCGTTCGGTAATATCAAAAGTATGTTTTCTCTACCAAGGCCCCGGAGCGTCATTTGACGATCTCTATCAGGAAGTACTCATCAACCTGTGGCAGGGCATAGACAGCTTTCGCGGCGAGGCCAAAATGTCGACCTGGATCTACCGCACAGCACTCAACACATGTATCTCGTGGCACCGCCGCAACGACAAACACACGGCAGCGACGCTTAGCCTCGACGACATTGTCATAGAACCGGCCAACGACGACAGTGGGGCGGAAAGTGCCGAAAACTTCCGCAACATCATGGCCCTCATTGCCCGCCTGGGCCCCTTGGACAAGGCTATTGTCACCCTTTGGCTCGACGACAACTCCTATGATGATATAGCTCGCATCACCGGTCTGACAATCAACAATGTGGCAGTGAAGCTACACCGTATCAAAGACAAACTTTCCTCAATGGCTGCCAAAAGCGGCCTTAAAATATGAGATTATGGAACTTGAAGAATTAAGACGACAGTGGAAGCACGCCACCGTAAAAGCCGATAGCGAAGTGGACAGCCATCAGACATTCCGCGCTGCCGCCCGCCGTCGTGCCGATGGCGCGTTGGGACACCTGGTGCGCCAGTACCGCGCCCAAGCCATAATTTCCCTCATCCTGCCGATTTTTGCACCCGTTCTTGTTGCCGACTTCCACTTTCCCACATGGCTTGCTATTCTCTATGCCCTCTACGGCTTAGTCATGATGCTTGTAAATTTTACTTTCTCCAGATATTTGGCAGGGCTTAACATCATCTCACAACCGGTTGTCACCGCACTTTCCATATCTGCATCTATTCTTCGCCGCCAACGGAACATTACCTTTGCAAGCCTTAGTTTTGCAGTAGTGCTGATTGCGTTGTTGCTGTGGCACTTTCACTCCACTGGCAACATCTGGCTGCTTGCCGGAGCATGGACCGGACTTGTTGCAGGAGGTGTCATAGGATTTACCAAAATCCATCGCAAGACCATCCTTGCCCGAAAAATTCAATCGGAGCTTAAATCTGCGATATAGAAAATTAAAATATTGCACAGACGCAAGATTTTGCGTAATTTTGAAAATTGAAACATTAGTTCGACAATAAACCAATCATAGAATGAATCTCAACTTGAAGCGCAAACTCTCCATTGCGGCACTGGCATGCTCCATTGCAATGCCAGTATGTGCCGCCCCCGGTGCCATCAAACCCGACTTGACGAACTATATGCTCAAGTCCCGGCACCACGAATCGTCCTTCGCCACACCGGCAAATGCTTCCCGGCTGAAAACAATAGAAACCCTCCAGGCCCGCATGGATGCCCGCAGGATGGTAAAAGCCCCCGTCACGAACGATTACAAGCCTTCGTTCGAAGCCACAGACATGAACTACCTCGGCGACCTCGACGCACCGGACGGCTCGCTATGGTTCTACTATGCTCATAACACCTACGAAAAAATTGTCCACGAGAGCGAATTCGTCCATTACACCGAATACATACTCCAGACCTACACATTCGACATCTATAACGACAAGATGGAGTTTGTAGGCTCAATTTCCGACAAATACGAATATGCTCCCGGCGAAGTACGCGTGGTTCTTGCCGAACTGGCACCTATCGTCACCAAGAACTTTTTCAACGATGACGATAAATTCGAAGTGATGGTGAACCTCACGGTGAACACCGAAGCCTACGTCAACAAAAATTATCTACGCGTCTACTCTGTCGATGGCGAAAAAAACGACGGCTTCGATGTGCCTATTGCCACCTACGACACCCTTCTGGGCGATGTCCTCAATGCCTCGACACCTACGGAAGAGAAAGTCTACATGACATTTATCACCGAGGGCAACGACTACGAGCCTAAAGACGAAAACGACGATCTGGGCAACATCTATGTCAACTTCTGGGAAAAATACCTCAGCTACTACGTCGATATCGAAACCTATGCCAAAGCCCCGACCGGCACAAACCAGCCGGTGAAAGTGTTCGAAAAGAAACTGCCTCTGGCACAGCTTCCGGGCGATATGTCAGATGCCCCGCTTTTCTTCTCGGGAATATACAACGGCAAGCCCTTGTTTGTAACAAGCTACTACGAGCAACCTTTCTTCAACCGCTACGATTCTTACGATGAAGAAACCACACAGCGCGAAGGCAACAACCTGGTGATAGAAATCCTCGAACCCACCGCCGACAAACTCGTAAACATCCAGACCACAAAAATTCCGGCACTCCTCGACGACAATGCCGATGTGATTTCGACGTTCTATTCGGTGGGAAGCTTCAAATACCGCGAGGATGTGAACTTCACCGACTACGACACCGAGGGCAAAGCTGCATTTTTCATCACCAAGGCAAACTACCTGCCATCATCGGACAACTATGTCAATTCCTACTATGT
Organism: uncultured Muribaculaceae bacterium; assembly: GCA_910584495.1. GTDB lineage: Bacteria > Bacteroidota > Bacteroidia > Bacteroidales > Muribaculaceae > CAG-873. Next base: position 23,054 of record CAJUAR010000028.1, on the reverse strand, counting down.
CTACAACCCCGATGGAACGTGCCGCATGACGCTTTTCGAAGAAGCCGACGGCCACATATCAATGAGCAACATCAAAGGATGCGACGCACAGGAACTCTTTGTCTATATCGACTATTCGGGCGAATATATGTTCGATTTTATCAATCTCCGCACAGGCAAAACCGAGCTTGAGATGTCCTATCTCCTCGACACCGGCATGGGCGAGCCCGAATACCTGACCCTCAATCTCGACCGTGTGGCAACAGCCGACGGAAGCTACGAATATGTTTCGGAACTCCGCGTGCCCGCAATGGACGAAAACAACAACGATATCATGCGTGTGGTCCGCTTCTCGAAAGACGGCACATACATCGCCACCGACGAAATGAACATGGGACAAGGAATCCAGTATGCACAGTGCTATATTACCGGCGAAGCCCTCGACCCCACATTCTTTCATTCCGATTCAAACCGCGAATATATGATGCTGGTCAAGCGCAGCAACGGCAACGACGAATCGCTGCAGGAAGAACTTCTCATTCTTCAGGCCATCACTCCCGAAAATCCACAGGGAGAGACGCTCCTCAATATAAAGCCCGATGAAACTCACGGCAATCTTGCCAACATCTACCCTGTGATTGGAAACGACGGCAACAACAAGCTCGTTGTAACCTTCAAAAAGGATGTAGAAAACCAGGAAATTTTCTCGCACGTGCACTACGACCTGCCTCTGGACAAAGCATCGGGCGTAGGATCGGTTGTTACAGCCACCGGCAATACTCTTGCTGTCGATGGCAGCGACATCGTCGCTCCGGGTGAGGAAATCAGCCTCTTCAACGTGCAGGGAGCCCTCGTATCGCGGGCCACCGGGCGTCTGTCGGTCAGCGGTCTTGCCACAGGTGTCTACATTGCACGCGCCGCAGGAGCTTCGCTCAAATTCTTTGTAAAATAAATAACCCTGCCGGACCCGGCTCAAAAACCGGGTCCGCGTTTTATTCTATTTCCAGACATGAAAAAACTCTATACCATTTTGCTTTTGTTAGCCGCAGCCATTTCCGCCGCGGCCCAGAACTATAGCGTGACTGTCAAGTGGGATAATCCCGGGGCCATGATAATAGGCTGCGGAACCATTTCCAACTTCGTAGCCGTAGAACTTGCACCCGACCAGACAAGCTTCACCATCACTGAAAAGACCGAATATGTCTTTCTGCCGGCCAAAGGCTATATTTTCATCTCTGTCGACAAAGACGGAACAGCGGTCAATATAGGCAACAATGCCGAGCGTGGAAGTTTCTTCTACATCGGAGGCTACGATTCGAACAACGGCAAAACATTCAATGTCAGCACCGAAAAACTCGTATACGACAAACATATAACCATCGAAGTTCTCAATGGTGCCGATTATATGCTTGCAAAGCTCGAAAACGGCAATGATGCAAAGAAGTCGACAAACACAGTGCTCAGCCTTGTAAACGGCAAACAGCAGATTGCCTTGTCGCAATACGACAATATGCTCACCATCAACCGAAATGCCAATTTCTCGGGAAAATCGTTCTATAGTGTGAGCCGCGACGGACAGACCATTGAATCGGACAGCAAATTCTATCCCTACTACAGCGTCAAAAACCTTGAAGACGGCCAAACCGTAACCATTGCCGTCCGCGACCCCTCGGTAGCCGTAGAAACATGCACCGTAACCATCGACATCAACGAGCCTGAATGTCTCGTGTCGATTCGCGACTGGCAACACAGCTCATGGATCAAGCCCGAAGACCTAACCAAAGACTGGAAGCTCGAAATTGAAAAAGGCCAAGCCCTATCGTTCAATTTCAACGAAGACTACAACATCGAATCTTTTATGGCCAACAATGCACCAGTAGACTTCGACAGCGAATCGGGCTCGGCAAAAGTAATTATTAACGAAGACACCAAATTCTCCATCACTGCTACAGCGAAAACATACACCGACGTGCCGGTGGCTGTCTACCTCAACATCGAAGATGCCGTTGTCTTCACCGATTCCTACGATGAAAATGCCACGGTCTACGAACTCGGACAAGGCGAAGAACTCACCGAAGATGTCGTTCTCGCCACAAAACCGGCCCAAGTGATAAAAGCAGGCACGGCAAAAAAATACACCTTCACCGTTCCCGGCAAGAACCCGAAATTCTTCTGGACGGTCAAAGACGGATTCTATGCAGAAAAAGCCTACCTCTGCAATCCTGACGACCCTTCGTACTACTTTGCAAACGGCGCAGTGACAGCCACCGAAGCCCCTCTGTGGCTCGACATACGCAGGATAGAAAACACGGCACGCGCAGTAGTCTACTACGAAGGTCCCGAAAACACAGCCGTTCTCACAGCCACCGACAAAACAGGCACTCACAACCAAGCATTTGAAGGCCAGACAAGCAGCCTCGTGCCGGGATATAACGAAATTATGTTCGACCCCGACTATCATTCCATCTTCAAAACACGCAAGATTGACGGCGACAGCGACGACATGCTCTTTGTATACAACAACGGCAAACGCGTCAACGAGCTCTCCGACACTCCCGGAGTGTTCAATACCACTCTTACCGACAGCGCATCGCTCAAAATCTTTGTGGCTCGACGTGCACCGGCTGCCGCAGAGATAAACTTCATCTACGACGGCAACGTGTCGGCCGAAATTATAACAGACAAAATCTGCCGCCAGTCGCGCCCCGACCAAATAAAAGGCATAGGCAGCACACATGTAGCAATCACCCCCGCCAATGGCACCTATATCAAAATCGACAACGAATATGTGACTGTGCCGGAAAACGGAGTATTCGAATTTACAGCAGGCAAAGAACCGGTGAATGTCATCCTCACAGCCACAGCATCTGTTGCCGGCATACCCGCTACGCCCGACGACCGTTATACAGTAGTATCTCTATCCGGCATGGTTCTCCTGAAAAATGCCACAGCCGACAAGCTCGCCAAACTTGCAAGGGGCATTTACATTATCAACGGCACTAAAGTGATTCTAAAATAATGAAAAAACTAATTTTATCCTCTTTGGCACTGATTGCCGCAATGTGCGTCAACGCCAAACAGCTCACCCCCGAGGAAGCACTCGACCGTCTGGCAACGTCGGGAGTACGCCAAGCCCCTGCTCTCAATGCCAAACCACAGCTGATACATACATTCAAAACCAATTCGGGCACTCCTGCCGTCTACCTTTTCGACAAAGGCACAGCAGGCTATTTGATTCTTAGTGCCGACGACACGGCAATCCCCGTGCTCGGCTACTCCGATTCCGGCTCGATTGATCCCGCCGACATGCCACCTCAGCTTCAATGGTGGCTCGACAAGTATGCCGAACAAATCGAATATGCGGCATCCAACGGCCTCCAGGCAGCCGCCAAGCCCCTGGCTGTTTCCGACGAAGTGATAGAGCCAATGCTCAAAACAACATGGGACCAGCAGACACCCTACAACAATCTCTGCCCCCTCAAATCCGGCAAACGAACCTTAACCGGCTGCTTGGCAACTGCAGTTGCACAAGTGATGAAATACTGGAACTATCCCGAATGCGGCCGTGGAAAAATCAGCTACACCTCCCGTGCCTTGGGCAAATTGCTGTCGCTCGATTTCTCAAAAGAACCCTTCGATTGGGACAACATGCTTCCGTCCTACACTGATACCTATACTGCCGAACAAGATACTGCCGTTGCATATCTAATGAAGGCAGTGGGCTATGCCTGCAAGATGAGTTACGACACAGAAGCGTCGGGAGCATACGCCATCGACATTGCTCCCGCACTCGAGGAATATTTCGACTACGACCCCGGCATGAAGTATGTACTCCGCTCGCAATATTCCAGCACAGAATGGCAGAAACTGATTTTTGACAACCTCAAAAACGTTGGTCCTATTCCGTACGGAGGTTCATCCGAACTGGGCGGCGGTCATGAATTTGTGTGCGACGGCTACGACGGCAAAGGATATTTCCACTTCAACTGGGGCTGGAGCGGCATGTCCGACGGCTACTTCTCGCTCGATGCTCTCAATCCCGGCCAGCTTGGCTCCGGCGGCGGTGCCGGTGGTGGTTACAACTTCAATCAAGATGCAGTCCTCGGCGTTCAGCCAAACAAAGGCACAGTGAAAGAATCTAAACTTGCCATCACCCAGTATGGCTCCCTCGAAGGCGAAATGGACGGAACATACCTGACACTGAGTCTCTACGGCAGCAATCCCGCACGCTGGTCTAACAACAACGACGAAAGTGTCAGCTTCCGCTTCGGAGTGATTGCCGAATCGCTCGACGATGCATCGGCAAGCCCCAAGACCTACGAAATTTCCAGTTCGTACATCACTATCCGCCCCAACTACTACTATGCACAAACAAAGTTGCGTTTCAGCCTCCATTGGCTTGACCTGCCCGACGGGAAATACAAAGTGACTCTTGCAACACGTTTCAAAGACACCGACGAATGGGTGCCCGTAAACACTCAGTATGGCCACTATAACTACGTTATTGTTACTCGCAGCGGTAGCGACTATTCCGTTTCAGCCTATGAACAGGCAACACTCCGTCTGGACAGCGGCGAACTGCTCTCAGGCCTCTACTATCGATGCCCCATAAAAGTGAGTGCCACAATCTCAAACCCCTGCGACATTGAGTATACCGGTGGTTTTGCCCCCGTATTCTTCATCAAAGGCCAGACACAACCGTGCTTCCAGGGCGAGAGCATTTTCCTCACTCTCCAACCCGGAGAAAGCGTTACACGCGAATGGGTTACCGACCTGGCTCAATTCAAACAGGGAGCTTTCGGCATCAGCGACGTCGACCTCGTATTCTCTTTCTACAACGAACAAGACGGAGTGTACTACACCGACGTTTTTGCACAGGATGTAGTTCTCAAAACCACGCCGGAAGCACCTGTCCTGGAAACAGCATCATCGCCCGAAATCGTCAACGCACAGATTGAAAACGAGTTCTACTTAGGCGCATATCGCAGTGTCTACCAGGTTGAAGACAAAAACAACATCGAAATAGCTGTCGACTACCAACTTCTCGGCGGCATACTTGCCAACTGGCTCTACTTCACCATCTATCAAGAAATCAAGACCGAACCGGGAGCTTTCGGAAGTGTGATTTTTGTCGGCACCCCAGTATTTGAAACCGAGGAATTTGCAATGAACACTTTCGAAAAGACAGTCAGCCTCCCCGGCGCAAGCAAGGACACAATGTACCTCGTCAACTTTGCATACGAACGAAACGGCAATCTTTATGAAGTTGGCGAAGGCTCACTGTTCCGCATTGTCGACAAATCAGGAGTAGAATCAGTATCTGTCGAACCATCGGAAGCAACTGCCGAGTACTTCAACCTGCAAGGTGTGAAATTGAGCGACAGTGCCGAGAGCCTCGCTCCGGGCATTTATATACGCCGACAAGGCTCAACTGCGACAAAAATCCAGATACGATAAACAGGATTTTCTATACAACACGCGCCACCATGGGACAGAACCTATGGTGGCGCTTGCTTTGTGAAAAGTTTCTTGTCAAAGTCTTTCGTAATCGGGAGAGAATGTGTCGCCGGCTTCGAAGGAGCCGGAGGAGAGACCGCGGTGGAGCCAGCGCTGACGCTGTGCCGATGTGCCGTGGTTGAAAGCATCGGGAACTGTATATCCCTGTGCCTGCATCTGGAGGTAGTCATCGCCAATTTTGGTGGCGGCATTGAGCCCCTCCTCAATATCTCCCTCCTCGAGCGAGCCGAACATCTCGTTGTCGTGGTGCGCCCACACACCGGCATAGTAGTCGGCCTGCAGTTCGAGCCTCACACTCATGCGATTAGCCTCTCTCTCGCCGACACGCGCCATAGCAGCGTGGACCTTGTCGAGCGTACCGAGCAGATGCTGCACGTGATGACCCACTTCGTGAGCAATGACGTAGGCATAGGCAAAATCGCCGCCGGCCCTCAACTGTTTCTCCATCCGGTCGAAGAAAGAAAGGTCGATGTAGACCGTCTCGTCGGCCGAGCAATAGAAGGGTCCCATCTGCGACGAAGCCCCGCCGCAGCCCGACTGCACCGAACCGGTGAAAAGCACCATTTTCGGAGGACGGTATTCGAGCCCGTGCTTGGCGAACTCCGCCGTCCAAACATCTTCGGTGCCGGCAAGAATCTGCGAGGCAAACCGTGCCATCTCTTCATCGTGCTCGCCGGGTTGGTAGTTTGTATCGGTGGTAGTGATGCTTTGTCCCATGCCAACACCTTGAAGAACATCAAGGGGGTTGCCGCCGGTGAGCCATAGAACCGCAGCCATAATGAGCACCCCCACTATGCCGCCGCCGAATCCCAACATTTTGCCCGACGAGCTACCGCGACGGTCGTCTACATTGCCGCTCGTGCGGCGTCCATTAAGTCTCATATCTTCTTTTTTTTCTAAAACAAACAATAAAATGCAAAGAAAGGTTGGTCGCACTATATTTCAGAGACGGTTTCTGCCGTGTCTGGGACATATTCAAGCAGATTTCCGGGTTGGCAGCCAAGAGCTTTACAGATCGCGTCGAGAGTGCTGAAGCGTATTGCCTTGGCTTTTCCGGTCTTCAGAATTGAAAGATTTGACAATGTGATGCCTACGCGCTCCGAGAGCTCGTTGAGCGACATTTTGCGGCGCGCCATGGCCACGTCGAGATTTACTATTATTGCCATAGTTATACCGTAAGGTCGTTTTCTGATTTAATATTCACCGCCTTCTGCAGCAAGTGCTGGAAAATAGCTGCCGCCGTTACTCCGACAGCACATGTCAGTATGATTAACGCCGAAAGCGACATAAAGCCTGCAGAATCGTCTGCAGGATTATGAAAGAATTTAACATATAAAGCCGAAAGCAAAACGAGGAAGCCAAACACCATTAGATATTGCCTGATATTCTTTATAATATTAATAGCTTTCGCTGTGAATATATTATTTTGCCGTATATACCCAAGCAACTTGAAAATATTGTACAGTGCTAAAAAGAACAAAACCGATGCGGCGTATCCATAGAGAATGAACGGATCGGCATAGATGCTGATTAAATCAAGGTTAGCCGCTCGTCCCTCTGTCTGAGGTATCCATATAAGCATAACGAGAGCCAACAAACCAACAAGCACAATCACTGCTTGCAAAAAAAATGTTGAGAATTTTTTCATTGACGAATGAGTTTTGTTTTCGCCGCAAAGTTAATAAATATTTTCTGATTATCAATAAATATTTCGTGTTATTCAATTATTTTTAACACAATTAGGCCAATAAAAAAGTCGAGGGCATGCACAGAGGCATCTCTCGACTTATTTGTTGGATGATTCGTTACTCCACCGGAATTGTGATTGTTGCGGATTTGAGACCTGGAGCAGAGGCAGTGAGGCTCACTGAGCCTGACAGCTTGCCGCTGCGGACAATTGCAGTAGCAGCACCGCTGAAAAGGTCCATTTCAGGTTTCTGGAACGGAAGAATACATGTTGGATCACCGTTGGCAGCAGCTTCGAAAGTACCGTTTCCGGCAACCTTGAAGCGAACACGCTTCTCATAGTCGGGCACAATGTTACCTTCCTTGTCGGCCACCTGAACAGTTATATAAGCCAGGTCATTGCCGTCAGCAGCAATAGACTTGGAGCTTGTCGACAGCACAAGGTGGTGCGGTTTGCCGGCAGTGCGCACAATCTTTTCTTGAGCCACCCGGCCATTGCTGTCGTAAGCCACCACTTTGAGTTCGCCGGGTTCATACTTTGTGTCCATCCACATCAGGCGGTATCGGTTGTAGACTGTCGAATCGTTTTTCTCCCTGACACCTTGGCTTTTTCCGTTAATAAACAGTTCAGCCTTAGGATATGACGTATATACAAAAACAGGCGTAACCATACCTTTGCGGCCTTTCCAGTTCCAATGCGGCAGAACATGCAGAGTGGGCGATTCGGTGTTCCACTGCGAGCGGTAGAGATAGTAACGGTCCTTTGGTAGCGAAGCAAGGTCGATGATGCCGAACACCGAACTGTGGCTGGGCCATGCGTCGGTGTCATAGGGCGATGGCTCGCCAAGGTAGTCGAATCCGGTCCATACAAACTGACCGATGCACCATTCGTTGTCGTCGTCGCGTGCAAAGTCGAGGTCGGGAGTGTTGGACCACGAACAGCTTTCGTTGTCGTAGCTGTTGCTCTGATTGTCGGGATGCATTACCACATTGTGGTCTTTGAAAGTGACAGGGAAATAATATTTGCCGCGAGAAGACACAGTAGATGCCGTTTCCGAACCGAGAATTATTTTTTGTGGAAGACGTTCGTAGAACGAATCGTAAAACTGTGGCTTGTAGTTAAACCCGGGTATGTCGAGAGCGGCAGCAAAGCCATTGTCTATAGTTGCACCTTTACCCACCTGATCCATACCGCAAGTGATGGGACGAGTGGTGTCGAGACTGCGGACGGTGTTGCGCAGACGCATCAGTTCGGACATGCCGGGCTCGCCCCATTGGCTTGGAACCTCGTTACCAATCGACCACATCACCACAGAAGGACTGTTGCGGAAGTGGCGCACCATGTTCTCCACATCGCGGTCGGCCCATTGATCGAACACGGCCCCATATCCATTCGGCGATTTAGGACGGAAGCCCCAGTCATCGAAAGGTTCTATCATGAGCATAATGCCCATTTCGTCGCAGAATTCTACAAGTTCTGGAGCGGGCATGTTGTGGGATGTACGTATAGCGTTCACACCCATGTCCTTGAGCAATTCAATCTGGTGTCGGATTGCCGATTTGTTTACAGCAGCGCCCAGAGGGCCAAGGTCGTGATGGAGACACACACCCTTGAATTTTGTCTTTTCGCCGTTAAGGAAGAACCCTTTTTCCGGCACATAGTCGAGACTGCGAATACCGAAGCGGGTTTCGTAGGTGTCGACAGTCTTTCCATTGGTTGTGAGGGTGGTGCGGGCGGTATAAAGTGCCGGTGTCTCGGGCGACCACAGTTGCGGTTTGTCGACAAGGAAGCTTTGGGTAAATTCCTGACCACGGGCGCAGAATGTCTGCGAAGCATGAGCCACTTCTTTGCCCTGGTTGTTGAGAATCACTGTGTTAACGAGCACATTCTGGCGGTTTGTGGTGCCGGCAATGTCCATCTGCAGTTTGACGGCAGCATAGTCCTTGTTAACAGTGGGCGTAGTTACGCAAGTGCCCCACACAGGAATGTGAACTTTGTTGGTGGAAACCACATGCACATTGCGGTAGATACCGGCTCCGGGATACCAACGCGACTGACTTTCCTTGTTCTCGCTGCTCACTTCCAGCTCGTTAGAACCTGGTCGGACAACGCCGTCGGCATTGACATAGAAGGAGTTATAGCCGTAGGGCCAGAAAGCTATTTCCTTGCCGTTGAGTTTGACACGAGCATTGCTCATCACACCGTCGAAAATAAGTGTGGTGGAACGTCCGGCAGTGTCTGATAGCTCAAAGGATGTACGATAGACACCTTTGCCGATGAATGGCAGACCGCCGGTCCTTCCGGTCTTGACCGAAGCCTCTTTCTCGCCGTTCTGCTCCACGGCCACAGTCTGCAAGTCGTTGGCGCGGTCGAATGGACCGTAGATGGCCCAGTCGTGTGGCACTCTCACCGTTGTGCTTTTTGCGGCATCGAAAACAGGACCGCGAGAGAACTGCCAGTTGTCGGTCAGGGTGTCAACCGTTCTTTGGGGATAAACGCTCATGGTCCCCGAAAGGGCCATGAGCGAGCTTATTAATATTATAGGAAACTTCATCTGTTATTTTTGTTTTTAAAAGCTTGAAGAGCAGCATTTGGAGCACCGTTTTGGAAACAGCCAAGGTTGTAGCCGCCGTTGTAACCTTCGGGAGCCTGGGGTTCCCAGTAGAAAACACCTTCAACATCGGCGGACATCACCTTTTCGATGAGCAGTTTGCAATTTTCGCCCTGGTCGTAAGGCATGCCAATCTCACAAATCATGACGGGTTTGCCATATTTCTCTTTGCAGTGTTTCACGTTTGCAATGCAATCGTTTGCAACCTTCTCCCAACCGCCGGTTTCGCCGGCCTGTTCTGCCCAATAGGGGTAGAGCGACATGCCAATCATGTCGTACTTGCCACCATTATCGCGCAACAGGTCGAACATGCGGTCGTAGCGCATCTGATCGTTGCCGCCATCGAGGTGAACGATCACTTTCGCGTCGGGACAAACTGCCTTTACTGCATCATAGCCGGTGTTGTTGAGGGCTGTAAGCTGAACGGGCTTGTCGACGGAGCCCACAGGGAGCATCATGCCGGGCGTCGTCTCGTTGCCCACCTGCACCCATTCAGGAGTAATTCCTTCTGCCTTGAGAGCGTCGAGCATGTCGGTTACATGTTTAGCCATGGCAAGCTTGAGATCGTCGAAGCTCAGATTTTTCCACGCTTCGGGCATTTCCTGGTGTCCGGGGTCGGCCCAGGTGTCAGAAAAATGGAAGTCAATCATCAGACGCAAGCCAAGACGGTCGGCACGACGAGCTTTTACAACGACATCCTGGATGTTGTTCCATCCTTCTTTGGGGTTGACCCACACGCGCAGACGGATGGAGTTCACTCCGCAGTCGTCGCGGAGGAGCTGCATACATTCTTTTTCCTGAGGATTCTCGCCGGGGGTATAGAATTTGAGGCCTTCAGCTTCCATCTGAGTGAGCCAGCCCACATCGGCGCCGCGGGCAAAACCTGTCTCGCGTTCATAGACCGGTTCTTTTTCAGCAGGAGTGGTAACAGGACTGTCTTCGGTGCAGGAGCCGGCCACCAGTGCCGCTCCTAACAGAGCACAGAATATACTTGTCATTTTCATCGAGTTTTATTGTTTTAAAGTGTAGGTATATGTCGATTTTGCAAAGTCGACGGTGAGAATGTAGGTTTTGCCGGTTTCGAGTTCGTTATCGCCTTCGAAACCGTCCTGATAGAGACGCATCACGCCGGCTTCGGGCGACTTTCCGAAATAAAGATTCCAGTCTTCATTAATAATAACTTTGACACCCCATGGAGTATTGCCCGTCTTGTCAAATTCTCCTGTAAAAATCCACGGATTTTCGGTTGCTGTCATGGGACGAAGGCTCCAGTCGTCGTTCACACCGGTGAAGCTGACGGAGGTTACGGGGATGGCCTTGTAGGTGAGAGCCGAGAGGCATACGTCGAAGAGACAGAGTGCTTCGGAGGGAGCGGCAATGTTGTTGTTGCCCTTGCTTTCGAGCTTGCCTTCGTAGGCGGTGCCGCCTTCTACCATGGAGTAGTAGTCATCCCAGTTGCCTGCCTCGGTGTAGATCTTGTAGCCCCATTCGGAGAGAACGGGCAGCACGCCGCCATAGGAAAGGGCGTCTTCGTTGTAGATCTTGAGCGAGTAGTCGAAATTCCAGTCACCTGTGCCGTAGATGCCGGCGAGGAAGATTTCGGGTGCTGTGGTGTCGATGACCGCACCGCCGCTCTGGGCAGTCAGGGTCCATTGTTTGGGATTGCTGAGGTCGAGAACAAGGGTGGTCTCGCCGGCGGCAGTCACGTCGACGCTCACAGCGGTGGCTGTGGTGCCGAAGCTGAGCGAGTTGCAGTCGCCGCTGAAAGCGACAGGGGTATCCTTGGCGGCAGCGTCGTCGGTGGCTGTCGAAACGTCATACTGCTTGCCGGTGCCGCTGATGCTCACGTTGTAGGTACGCTTCTCGGCGGTGAAGGTGTAGTTCCATACGTTGGCTTTCTTGTCGTAGACCATGGTTCCCTGAAGGTCGCCGCTGACGGTGAGCTCGGGGATGTGGAGGGCGCTCCACTGAGCGTTGGGCGTGTCGACGATGGTGTAGTAGCATCCGGAGGGACCGGGGTACCAGAAATTCCAGATGTCGAGGCCCGTGGTGCTGTTGCCCATGACGAAAGCCGTACCGCTTACACCGTCGTTGCCCCACTCGGTGTTGTTTCCTTCGCGGAGCCACCAGTTTTCCCAGCCGTTAGCGCCTATAAATCCGCAATATACGCCGTCGGAAGCCGGCGAGTAGAGAGTTCGGCCTGTCTCACTGTGGTCGGCTGCAAGGTAGTAGCCTATGCTCATGTCAATGAAATAGGGCGTGATGTTGTAGACTGCCACATTGCTGTAGCGAGGTTCAACATTGGCCCCGATTGAACTTTTGACCCGCACGTAGACAGGGGCTTTGACACCGCCTTCAAGCCCTATGCGTGCCACAAGGTTGTTTAGTTGGCGAGTGGTGTACTGACGGTAGTAGACACCGCCTTCGACAGGCTCTTCCACCATATTGGAAAAAGCTTTGTCCGAAGCAAACTGAATTGTGTTGACATTAGCATGGGCCGGAGCCTGAACCTTGGGGTCGCTGAGGGTAATGTCGCCGTTCTCGGTCCAATAGATAGTGAGTGCCAGACCGTCGAGGTTGTCGTAGGAGAGCACTATATCATCGGCAGGGCCGGAGAGTACGGCATCATCGGGCGTGTTGACATAGATAGTGTCGCCGTCGTTGTTACAAGAGCTGAGCATACCGCCCACAAGTGCGGCAAATGCCAGGCTGTATATTGATTTGGAAAGTTTCATGGTTAGTAGAGCTCGTTCTTGAGGTTAGTATTGGCAGAGATTTCCGAAGCGGGAATTGGAAAGAAATTGAAACGTGCATCCACAGCCTTACCACCGCTTATGCCGCCTTTCCAGTTCCAGAGATATTTGTCGGTGGTATAGCGGTCGAAGCGCACGAGGTCGGTTCGGCGCACACATTCGTAGCAGAATTCACGGCCACGTTCGTCGATGAAGAAATCGAGTGTCATCTGGTCGTCGCTGATGTTGCCGCTGTTGTCGCCGTAGGCGCGTGTACGTACCTGGTTGACAAGGTCGAGGGCTTCGGCACGGCTCATACCCTGTCCACCGCGCACGACGGCTTCTGCAGCCATCAGATAGGCATCGGCAAGGCGGAAGAAGGGGAAGTCGGTGTTGCAGCCGTCGGCGGCAGAGTTCGATGCAGCCTCGCCTGCGTCGGTGAGGTTGGTGAACTTGTAGCAGTGGTAGCCTTGGGTGCCGTCTTCGAGCGATTTTTCGATGTACTGTGCCTGACCTTCGGAGAAGATGAGATTACGGCTGTCGGCCGCCGCGTTGGCGAAAAGCTCGGTGAAGGCACCGTGGAGACGGAAGTTGCCCCATCCGGTTGCGATGCCGTAGTCGGCGGCCTGCTGGGCATTGTCAGAGCCTACGGAACCGCAGATGATGAATGTCCCGCTGCCCCATGTGGTGGCGTTTGCGGCGTCGGCAGCGAAGGCGAAGATGATTTCGTTTGTGCGCTTGTCGTTGTCGGCGTTGAAGAGCTTGGTGAACTCTGGTTCGAGGCTATAGCCCAGAGCCATCACTTTCTTGCAGTTGGCGATGCAGTCGGTGTAGCGTTCGGTGCCGGTGTAGACCTTGGCGTTGAGGTACATGCGGGCGAGGAGCATATAGGCTGCACCTTTGCCGGCGCGGGCATAGGGAGGATTGTCGAGCAGGGTGCTTTCGATTGCGGCGATTTCGTCCTCGATGAACTTGACAAGACCGTTGGCATCAAGAGCCTCGGGCATGTAGCCGGATGTAGGGGAGTTTTCATCGACGAAGGGGCCCTGGCGGAAGAGGTCGAGCACAAGGTAATAGTCGAGGGCGCGCATGAAGCGGGCTTCGGCGGCATAGACGCGGATTTTAGCCTGTTCTTCGGCAGAGAATTTGCCTATGACCCCATCGTTGCAGTAGCGCAGGAACTCGTTGCAGAGTGCCACAGAATAATAGATACGATAATATGTGTCGTTAATTTGAGGGTCGTTGGCATCCCAGCTCATGTAAGCAAGGTTCCAAAGGTTGTCGCCGGAAAGCCAGCGAAAAGCGGCTTCGTCGGTAGTACCTTCCTGCAAGTTGAAATACGAACGCAGAAGGTCGTAGCCTGCATATGACGACAGGTCGGCCTGGTCGGCTTTGCCCTGGCCAATCAGGGAGTATGAGGCATAAATTTTAGCCAGCACGCTCTCATACCCTCCTATTGTCGAGTACACCTCGCCGGAGGTAATGCCGATGTGCGGCTTTTGGTCGAGGTCGTCGGTGCATGCGCCCATAAAGAGGCCGAGCACCATGATGACTGCAAAATATATTTTTTTCATTTTTTGAATCTATATTAGAAATTAAGGCCGAGAGTAACAGAATAAGTGCGCGGGCGTGGATATGCGCTGCCCTGTATTCCCCAATCGCTTTCGGGGTCGACGCCTTTGTATTTTGTAATAGTGAACACGTTCTGGACCATGGCCGAAACATGGAGGTTTTCGATAGCGCCGACACGGCCGAAGTTGTAGCTCAGCTGCAGGTTGTCCATTTTCAGGAACGAAGCGTTCTCGACATAGTAATCCGATTCGTAGCGGCGTTTGGTGAAGTGTGTGTCGGCATAGCTTGCAGAGAGGTTGTTGACCTGTCCGGAGCACCACGAAAAACATTCTGCGGCACCCATGCTGGCCGACATCTGATTGTAGAGGTAGTTGCCCACCTGTGCGCGCAGCGATGTGCTCAGCGTCCAGTTTTTATAGCGCAGCGAAGTGCTCAGGCCAAAGAGCCAGTCGGGATGCGAGCTGTGATAGTAGTAGCGGTCTTTGTCATTGACTGTACCATCGCCGTTGAGGTCGGCATAGAGACCTTCCACAGGTTTACCGCTTTCGTCGTAGATTTGTTTGTAGACCCAGAATGTGTGAGGAGTATAGCCGGTTTTGTACACCATCACGGGAGTGTTCTCAGAGTAGCCTACGGGAGTATCGGCCACATCGACACCCGGGGTGAGCGAGAGGTTTGTGATTTTGTTCTTCTGCCATGTAGCGTTGAATGTGGCGGTCCACTGCCAGTCCTTGTTATCGAGGATAGTGGTGTTGAGGGCAATTTCCACACCTTCGGAATCGACATTGCCCACATTGGTGAGCATTTCTTTAGCAAAGTTGACACCAGCAGGCACAGGCACTGTCGCCAGAAGGTCCTCGGTCTTGCGGGTATAGTAGTCGACAGCACCGGAGAGACGGCCGTTGAAGAATCCGAAGTCGACACCGAAGTTCCAGCTCTTGGTAGTCTCCCATTTGAGGTCTTTGTTGTATGCATCGGGGCGTGCTGTCTGAATCCACTGCCCGTTGAACCAATAGTAAGCGCCCGGCTGCGAGGGAGTGTAGTTCGGGATATAGGAGTAGTTTGCAATGCCGTCCTGCTGGCCGGTGATACCGTATGTTGCGCGAAATTTGAGGTCGTTCATCACGCTTCGGACAGGAGCCATGAATTTTTCATTGATAACGCGCCAGGCGAGGGCTACCGACGGGAATGTGCCCCAGCGGTTTTCTTTTGCAAAACGGCTTGAACCGTCGCGGCGAAATGTTGCAGTAAGGAGGTATTTCTCGTCGAAGGTGTAATTCAGACGGCCATAGTAGGAAATGAGCGAGTGGCGTTCGTCCCATGCAGGGGTTGTCGAACGATAGTCGCCGGCTTCGGTGAAGGTGTCGTAGGCGGGGCAGGTGCGTTTCCAGTACTGGTAGTCGTAGCCAAGGGTGAAGTCTACGCTCGAGCGGATAGCGTCAAAGTCCTTGTTATAGTTAGCGTAGACGGTGAGCAGACGGTTCATGTTCTTCTGCGGGCCCTGTTCGTTTCGCGAACCGCCATCGTTAAAGCCCTGGAAAGAGTTGGCGGGCTGGAACCAGTGCGATTTACCTTGTGCCCAGTCCATACCGGCAGTAGCATGGAGACGAAGTTCGGGAACGAAGTGGAGACGATAGTCTACATCGGCGTTGCCAATCACTCGATAAACATCAGATGTGCTGTTCTGGTTCATAATCATGCCCAGGGGGTTGGCAATCGCACCCTGTCCGGGGTGTCCGTTCTTGTCAATCACCTCGTGGAAGCCGCCGAAGAGGGGCGTACCGTCGGTGTACTGAAGAGGGTTGCCATTGGAATCGAAGTTGCCGTAGACAGGCTGCGTGGGGTCGTAGACAAGGGCGTTCCATATAGCTCCGGTATTGCTGAACTTGCTCTTGGCATAGCTTCCTTTTCCCGAGATGTTGACACGCAGACGGTCGCCGAAGAACGAGGGTGTAAGGTTGAGATTGGCGGTGTAACGTTCTACGTTATCGTTCTTGAGGATTCCTTCCTGATAGAGAGCGCCGAGGGCCACACGGAAAGGGAGCCACGATGTTGCACGTCCGGCAACCGACACGTTATTGTCGGTAGTGAAGGCAGTTCGGAAGATAGCGTCGTTCCAGTCGGTGTTCTCTTTGCCCATTGCGTTGATGTAGTCGGCATTGCCGCTTGCATTAACTTCGTTGCGGAACTGATCGTAGCTGAGCATGTCGAAGTGGTTTGCGGCATGAGAGAGCGAATTAGTTGTCTGAAAAGTAACTTTCACACGGTCGCCCCCACCTTTTTTAGTTGTGATGATAATCACACCGTTCGAAGCACGCGAACCATAGATTGCTGTGGACGAGGCATCCTTGAGGATGGTCATGCTTTCGATGTCGTTGGGGTTGATCATGGCAAGGAAGTTGCCCGAGCCGGTGATGCCGTCGCCCACTTCCATAGGCACGCCGTCGAGAACAACGAGAGGGTCGTTCGAAGCGTTAAGCGAAGCACCGCCACGCACTCGGATAGTGCTGGCAGAGTTTGGCGAACCGCCGGAATTTGTAATCTGCACACCGGCGATTTTACCGTTGATGAGCTGCTCGGGCGAAGAAATTACACCTTTGTTGAAATCTTTTTCGCTGACGCTGGCCACCGAGCCGGTGAGGTCGTTTTTCTTCTGTGTGCCGTAACCGATAATCACCACTTCGTCCAGCACCTGGTTATTAGGCCGTAGTGTCACGTCTACAACATCACCGTTGATTGCAAGCGTCTGACTAAGATAGCCAACATAGGAAACTGTCAGTTCCTTTGCTGATGCAGGGATTTTAAGGGTATAATGACCGTCGATGTCGGTGGATGCGCCGAGCGGGGCATCTACCACTTTGACACTTGCTCCAATCAGGGGTTCTCCGTTTTCGTCTATCACGGTGCCGCTGATGGTTCGTTGCTGTGCATTTGCCGAAAGAGGCAGCAGAAGTATGGCGAGGATGATGCTCCATAGCCACAGGCTGCGACCGGCTGCTTTTTTTGCTTTGTCCATTGCAGTTTTTGTTGGTTATTGATTTAAGTTTGCCACAAAATTACTATCCATCTATTATTGAGGATATAAGCAATCGGACAAATAATATCAAAATCCGGACATGGTCCTGAAACTAACATATTATGCCGCGTCACAGGTCAAGAAGGAGTTGTCGGGGGTTGGCTCCGTCGGTGCTTGCTGCCCGGTTAACGCTCAGGCCAAGCAGCCTTACGGCACGGTCGTCGGTCCGCGCTTTGGCCAGGAGTGTAATGCCTGTTTGGAAAATGATTTCTTCGGTCAGTTGGTCCGGCAGACTGCTTGCTGTGCGTGTGATAGTTTCGAAATTGGAAAACTTTATTTTGAGGGTTAGCGAAGTGCCGTGGAAGGCCGCCTTGTCAAGTCGCTCAAGTAATTCGGAACTCAACGATGCAATGGCTTGCTCCAGCTCTTGGCCGGTGACGAGGTCGGTGTCGAAAGTGCGTTCTACGCCGCGTGATTTGCGTATTCTGAAAGCCTCGACAGGACGGTTGTCGATTCCGCGGGCAAACTGATAGTACTGGCTGCCGGCTTTGCCAAAGTGCATGCGCAACTCTGCCTGGCTGAAATGGCGGAGGTCTTCGCCTGAATATATTCCCAAAGCATGCATTTTGCTTGCCGTAACAGGCCCCACGCCCCAAAAACTTTCCACAGGCATTTTGGCAATGAATTCCTCGGCACGCTGTGGCGGAATGACACACAAACCGTCGGGCTTGCGGTAGTCCGAAGCAATCTTTGCCAGAAATTTATTATAGGAAACTCCTGCCGATGCCACCAGGCCGAGCCGCTTCCTGATTTTGGCTTTGATTTCTTTGGCTATGTCCAATGCCAGTTCTATGCCCGCAAAATTATCTGTCACATCAAGAAATGCTTCGTCAAGTGATATAGGTTCGATTTTGTCGGTATACTCGTGGAAAATGTCGTGTATCTGCGCCGAAACTGCTTTGTAGACATCAAAACGACAGTCCACAAAAATCAGTCCCGGACAAAGACGCTTTGCCTTGGACGACGACATGGCCGAGCGCACGCCGAAACGACGAGCCTCATAGCTCGCCGCCGCAACAACACCCCTGCCGTCGGCCTGTCCGACAGCTATGGGCTGTCCGCGGAGCAAAGGATTGTCGCGCTGCTCAACCGAGGCATAGAACGCGTCCATGTCTATGTGTATTATCTTCCTTATTCCATTCATCTATAATATAACGAAAAACGTCTTTCAATATTGCCAATGTGTATCATCATATATTTTACGCCTAATCACTCTTTCTCAACGTATTATTAAAGTTAAAAAATCAAAATAATCAACCATATAGACACTCACGTGCTTGCAACTCTATATAATTTCCTTAAATTTGCGAAATCATGCCATACAGCCTTGGCAAGCACACTCATATAGAATAGATGTGATGTGGAATCTTCAAAACTGTCAGAATAAAGATTCAATACCTAACAAATCGACAAATCCTTAAATCAATATAAAATATGCGTCATACCTATTCAGCAATCTGCGGAGTGCTATTCATATTAGCCTTCGTGGCTCTATTCACCGATATCCTGTCTACTGACAACCAGGTGAAGAAGGACAGCCCCACAATCGAACTCAGATCCAACCAGAAGTTACCGGTGGTCATCAACGGCGATACCTCCTTGGTATATCTCGCCAAAGGTGACAGCGTCAAGATTCTCGGATTCTCTCGTCTCACCTATCATCAGTCCGTTTTAGTGGAAACGACAAATGGTGACAGAGGAGAACTCGATGCATCACAACTACCCATAAAGCAAATTGTCGTAGACGGGAAATGCAAAGGAGATACTATCGTTAAACTTAAGCCTCAATATTCGTTGAACAGAATATTTGATTATATAGCCACAACCGCATCCGGCGAGGAGCTTAAAGTGGGAGGAAAGGATATAGCCCCGATTTTTGACGGTTGGGAAGAGTTGAATCTTGAAAATAATGCTTCCACTTCTGTCACCACTAAGGCCAAGCTGCAGAAAATGCAAGGTAAAACTCTCGAAGAAATAGAGAAAGAGTATGGCATGGCCTATAATATTTTTGTAAACAAAGACCGGAGTAAGAAGGCTGATTTCCGAATATATGCCTATGGAAAAGATGGCAAGAACTACCGTCCTTCCATCACTTTTGACACAGAAGGCCAAGCCTCTGAATTCCAATTTGTTGCCAGGCAAGGCAAAGCCAACAACAGCTGGCTCCTGGGTAACTCATTGGTCCAATGTGTGATTGAGCTACCTTTCGTTCGCACACTTACACGCAGCAGTTCGTATTCTATTCCAAGCGACACCGGGAAATCAACACCTTGGTATTTATATGTCCTTGTTGTTCTCCAACTTATAACGTATTTATTATGGTTTGTAGCCACACCTTCTGTCATTGTATTGCTTATAGGCTGGCTAATTGCTTACCGTCATGTTTTCTATCCCCTCAGCAACAAAGCCCTAAAAATCACAATCATCCTGATGTCGATTATTTGTACCATAATATGGCTTTTTGCCCTCATGGCCTGGGGCATGCATTGGTCCCTGACCTTATTGGTCATTCCGGCCTCATACTACTGCACACTTTGGGCAACTGAATACCTCAACCTCTATGTGCCGCACCAGCGGTGTCCACGCTGCAAGCGAATACATACCATTGCCTTCGACCACGACGAGGTGACCGGTTCAAAATACATGAAAGGGGCCGACATCAAACGCGACAAACTACTTGGCAGAAGTCACTCCAAATATCAGACTTGGACAGAGGTTACAACAACAAAAATCAATCGCGACACAGGCGAGCGTTCCACTTCTTCCCATCGTGAAAATATCAAAAACCACAAGATGCGCCACGACACTTACAGATATATCGATTTTGAAGTGACATATCTTGTAACTTTCTACAAAAACCACTTCATCTGCAGCCAATGCAAATATCATGAAACTAATACGAGCACCACACAGGAAGAGGTAGACCGCAAAATTGTCGGCTCGCATGTCGACACCGAATCTTACGAAGTTTAACCCTTGTCCGGCCCCACTGAACCATCTCAGTCGGGGCTACAATTTTTATTTGTGAAGATGTTTTCTTTGCTTATGAGGAGGGGAATTTGTAATTTTGTGGTGTAAAAAAATTTGAAATGTATTTATCACCACAAATATCCCTCACATCGCTGTGGATGCTTGCCACAGCATTTATGTGTGTGCTTCTGCTCTTTGCAATATACATGCTGCGTGTTCGCAAAGTGGCTGTCTACCGCCGCCGTACCAACAGCGAACGCCCCGAAATTGCTGATGCCGACTATCTTCCGGCATCGGTTGTAATCTATTCTCAAGGCGATGCCGAGGACTTGGAACAACTTGTCAAAACAATCCTGAGCCAGGACTATCCGGCGGCTTTCGAGGTGATAGTGGTCAACGAGGGCGAGAGTACCGATGTGCGCGACACCGTGTCGATGCTTCGTGCCTCACACAACAATCTCTACCTCACCTTCACCCCCGAAGGTGTTGTGAACCTTAGTCGCAAGAAACTTGCCCTGACCTTAGGCATCAAAGCCGCTCGCTACGATGTTGTGGTGCTCACCACCACTGCAGTCGACATTGAATCACCGCAGTGGCTGCGACACATCATGAGCCGATTCGACCGCGAGGGCCAAACCGAAATTGTGCTGGGCTATGCCTATGTCGACCCCGACGAAGACTGCAGCTTCGGCTGCCGCCGCCGCGCTTTCGACAACACAGCAAACAATGTGCGGTGGATTGCCAACGCCATTGCCGGCAAACCTTTCCGTGGCACGGAGTACAACATTGCCTACCGCAAGGAGGTTTTCATGCGCAACAAAGGCTTTGCACGCTCGCTCAATCTCCACAACGGCGACGACGACATCTTCATCAGCGAAGTGGCACACCGCGGCAACACCGTTGTCGAGCTGTCCGACGAATCGATGGTTCGTCTGCGCCATGGCAACCACCCTCGCATCTTCAGCGAACGAATGTTGCGCCGTGCCTTTACCGAACGTTTCATCAAGCACCGCCCCCGCTTTCTGTTCAGCCTAATGGGCTGGCTCCAGATTGCAGCCATTGCCTCCGCCGCCGCGGCCGCCTGGCTCGACTATCCAAACATGCAGACCGCAATCATAGGCGCAATAATACTCGTCCTGATGTTTGCCCTCGACATCTGGGCATGGAGGGCAAGCTTGCAGACCTTGAAATCGCGCACAATGTTCTTCACATTGCCATGGTTCTCTATCACCTACCCTCTCCGCCAAACTTGGCGAGGCATGCGCTCACGCAGCAGCAAACAGAAAAAATATACATGGGATTAGCCTCAAATAATGGGGAAAATAACGCAAAAGAACCTCAAAAAGCCCTCAGAATTTGAATTAGTGAAATTTAAGTAGTAATTTTGCACTTTCAAGCGCATAAAGCGTTTATAGCAATAGAAACAACAAATATAATACATAACTAAATGGAAGTAACCCTTGAAAAGACCAGCGCCCTCGAAGGCGACATCGTGGTAAAAATCCAGGAGGCCGACTATGCCGACCGTGTTAAGAAAGAACTTAAAAACATTGGCAACACCCGCCAGATTCCCGGATTCCGCAAAGGTCATGTCGACATGGCTCAGCTCCAAAAACGTTTCGGTCTGCCCGTAAAGGCCGACGTTCTCAACGACATCGCATCCGACGCTGCTCTCAAATATATCCAGGACAACAAACTCGAAGTCCTCGGGCAGCCCATTCCCAAAGTGGAAGAAGAAATCGACCTCAAAAACACCGACTTCACATTCCGCTACGAAATCGGATTCGCTCCGGCTGTGGACATGAAGCTCGACCAGAGCGTGACCCTGCCCTTCTACAACATCGAAGTGAGCGACAAGATGATTGAAGACCAAATCAACGACCTGAAGATGCGTGCCGGCGAACAAGTTCCAGCCCAGGAATATGCCGACCGTGCACTTGTCAAAGGCCACATTGTGCAACTCAACGAAGAAGGCCAGCCCAAAGAAGATGGCATCACTGTTGACGAAGGTATTCTCGCTCCATTCCTCTTCAAATCGAAAGAAGAAGCTGCAAAATTCGAAAACACCAAGGTTGGCGACAAAGTGGTGTTCGATGCTTTTGCAACTTGCGACGGTAACGAAGCCGAAATCAGCTCAATGCTCCACATCGACCGCGCCGACGTTGAAAAAGCTCGCGGCAACTTCGAAATTGAAATCAAAGAATTCATCGTTCACCAGCCCGCTGAACTCGGTGAAGAAATGTACAAGAAAATCTTCGGCGAGGACGTGGTTCACAACGAAGAAGAATTCCGCGCCCAGGTTGTGAACATGATTACACGCGCCCTCCAGCCCAACAGCCGCCAGCTCTTCACCCGCCAGGCCGAAGACTACCTGATGGACACCTACGGCGCCAACATGGAGCTCCCCGAAGCCTTCCTGCGCAAATTCCTGCTCCGCACCGACAAAGAACTCAAAGAAGATGCCGTCGACGAATATCTGAAGAACGCTATCCCCGGCATCAAATGGGAAATCATCGAAAACAAGGCTGCCGAACTTCTGAAGGTGGAAGTGAAGGAAGAAGATGTCAAAGCCTTCGCTCACCAAATGGCCATTGAACAGCTCAACAGCTACGGAATGGGCCACATGGCAGACC
This sequence comes from uncultured Muribaculaceae bacterium, assembly GCA_910584495.1. GTDB lineage: Bacteria > Bacteroidota > Bacteroidia > Bacteroidales > Muribaculaceae > CAG-873. The sequence goes on along the minus strand of CAJUAR010000028.1, from coordinate 277 downwards.
AGATGGCAGACTATCTCGCCAAAAACATCCTCGAAGACAAGGCTCAGCACCGTCAGATTGTCCGTCAGGCTTTCAACGCCAACCTGATGCAGGCTATCCACAATGCTGTGAACCTCGACGAAAAAACCGTGTCGCTCGACGAATTCCGCGCCATGGTACAAGCTCTCAACAACAACAGCGAAGCCGCCGAAGCCGCCGCTGAATAATTTCAAGCACTAAGCCAACAACAAACCTCCGGATTGACGGTGTCAGTCCGGAGGTTTGTTGTTGGCTTAGT
>CAJUAR010000027.1 GCA_910584495.1 uncultured Muribaculaceae bacterium | reverse complement strand
TTTAACCCCTTTAACCTAAGTTTTGCAAGCCTTAAAGCTTGCGAAACTTTAATTACTAACCTAACGTCTTTTTTACTTTGGCTATTGTTAATAAAGTTTCAATTCGGTATAAGGCTCATTCTCCAGTTCGGGAGCGAGGTCAATCTGGGCTTGCGGAATCGGGAAATAAGTTTTCTCCTTTGTCCAACCGTTAGGACCGAGAACCTGTGCAGCCTTGTCGGTACGGATAAGGTCGGCATAGCGTTCGCCCCATTCGGCGCAGAGTTCCATTCGGCGTTCGTCGATGATTTGGTCGACAGTTACATTTGTGAGTTCGGGCATCTGTGCACGTTTGCGAACGAGGTTGAAGGGGGTGTCGCCGGCACCGGGACCGCTGAGGCGCACTTTAGCTTCGGCATTCATCAGGAGTACGTCGGCATAGCGAAGGATGCGGACATTGTTGTTCGAGCCGTAGGTGGTTCGACCCTCGGTGAACTGTTCCAGAGGCAGATACCATTTGCCATTCCACATGTTGGTGTTGTTGGGGTTCCCGGCCTTTTGTACAAGGTCGCCCGAGGGTGTTGTAGTTCCTCCGATAAGGAATGAGGTGGTTGCGCGAATGGTTTCGCCACGTTTGATAGCCCAGTCGTAGAAGCTGTCGAAATATCCCACGAAATTCCAGCCGCCTGTGCTCTTGAGGGCTGTGTTTTCATTCGTTATTGTCGGACCTGCGCAGTTGAAGAACTGGTCTATACCGATGTAGTCACCCGAACCGAGGCCGAAATCAGTAACCTGACATTCTGCAAGAGACTCGTCTCAGAGGCGTCCGGGAATTTTCCAAAGCTGATAGTAGTCGGGATAGAGCTCGAAAAGACCGGAGTTGATCATTTCGTCGGTGAGAGTTTTCACTTTCTCATAGTCGCCCATCTGGTAGTAGATTTTGGCAGCGAGAGTCTGGGCGGTATAGCCCGAGAATGCGCCGACATGCTCCATCTGGTTGGGACGTACTTTGGGAGTGTTCGTCATTGCATATTCCAGATCCAGGAGAGCGTACTCGTAAACGACATTGCGTACCGAAGGAGTAAAGTCATCCTGATAGTTGTTATTCAGAATGGGCACATTGCCGAAGAACTGTGCGAGACGGTAGTATGCGAGAGCTCTGATAATGCGCACTTCACCGCAGTAGCTGCGGTACTTTTTCATATCATTATCGTTAGTGATATTTTTTGCGTATTCATCGAGCATAGTCAGAGCTTCGTTGCTGATGCGGATCATCTGGTAGTAGTTACGCCATGTCTCGCCGATGCCCCACCACGAGCTGTTGTACTGGTATCTGTTACCCATTGCAACAAGGTCGCCCTGGTCGTCGACACGTCCGGACCATACATCACCGTCGCGGATAATGGTAAGCAGATTGACAATCCAGTGCATGTTGTTGCGACGGATTGTAGAATAGCAACCGCTCACGACACTGTACATGTCTTCGGTCTGTGTATAGTCAACACTCTCGCCCGGCAGTGTCTTTTCAGGCTCGATGTCGAGATAGTCGCAGGATGGGAGAGCTGTTGCCATTGAGAGGCCCAATGCTGCGGCAAGTATTATTTTGTGAAATTTGATTTTCATGATTTTTAATTTTAAGCGTTACGCATTAGAAATCGAGCTGGACACCGAAGGTGTATGTAGAAGTCAGAGGATATACCTGAGTATCCCATCCGTGGACACCGTCGCTACCTGTCAGTTCAGGTGAGAATGTATTGGCGCTGAAGAAAGAGAAAGGACGGTCGGCGGTGAGGCTCAGGCGGATGCCGGGCATAGTGTAGTTACCCATCTTGATGTTGCGGAAGGTGTAGCCCAGAGTGATGTTCTGGATGCGGAAGAAGTCGGCGGATTCAACAAAATAGTCGTTGCTGGCAGTTGCCGAAGAGCTGACATTCCAGCTCTTTGTGAGAGCTTTTGCCGAAGGATATTTGTTGGTAGAGCCTTCACCGGTCCAGCGGTGTTTGAACTGGTCATGGTCGAAGTTGAAGTTGCTCTGAGCAAAACGGAGCTGGCGTTTGCGGTTGAACATCTTTGCTCCTGCCTGTCCCATGGTGCTGATGGCAAAGTCAAAATTCTTGTAGCTGAAACCGAAGTTGAGAGCGTAGCTCAACGATGGCAGATAAGAGCCGAGTGTTACACGGTCGTTACCGTCGATACTGCCGTTGCCGTCCTGGTCTTTGTATTTGAAGTCGCCCGGTTCGAGGCCGTTGGCTACTGCAATAGGATCGGCATCGATTTCGGCTTGATTTTGGTAAACACCTTCAATCTCATAGCCGTAGAACGAGTTCATACGTTCGCCTACCATATTGACAGTGTGTCCGCCGATGATGTACTGAAGACCGCCGCGGAGCGATTTTACTTCGTTGTGGAGTGTGGACAGGTTGGCGCCTACATAATATTTGAAGTCGCCCACACGGTCGTTCCAGTTAAGGGTGATGTCGAAACCGGTGTTGAGAATCTCGCCCCAGTTACCGGCAAGAGTGTTGCCGAAAATCGGAGTTGCGGGAGAGATTACAGCTTCTGTTGTAAGGCGGTAGAACCAGTCGACATCGGCAGAGAGGCGGCCGTTAAGTGTCTGATAGCTCAAACCGACATTCGTTTCTGCTACTTTCTCCCAACGGAGCCAGCTGAAGAACGAGTTGTCATATATACCGGAAACGGGAGTACCGATACCGTTGCCCATCGAACCGAAGATACCGGATGCATTGTTGCCGCTGGAGATTGATGCGAAACCGTCGGATGCAGCAACTTTGTCGTTACCGAGCATACCCCACGAAACGCGGAACTTGAGGAAGTCGGCCCATTTTTGGCCTTTCATGAATTCTTCGTTGGAGATATTCCATGCAGCGCCCACCGAGGGGAAATAGCCCCATTTCTCCTGGTATTTCGAAGAACCGTCGGCGCGGAATGTAAACATAAGGAGATAACGGCTGTCAAAGTCATAGTTGAGGCGTGCGAAATAGCTCTGGCTGCGGAAACGAGTACCGTTGTCATCTGATGTTCTGGTATCGCCGTCGCCATTGCCGAGGTACCACCATTGTTCTTTGTCGTATGGAACGTTCTGGGCTGTGCCTTTGAGGAAGTCATAGCTCTCCTGACGCATGGAGTAGCCAATCATGGCTCCTACACCATGCTTTCCGAATTTGTCCTTGTATGTCAGAACGTTATCCCACACCCACTTGTTCCACTGGCTGCTTTCCTTTGTCAGCTCAGAAGTCTCGCGATGCTGGTTGTTGCTTACATAGTAGGGGATACCCATGTTGACCGAGCGTGTTGTGGCGTGGTCATAACCATAACTGGTCTTGAAGGTGAGCTTCTGCGGGATAAGGGTGAAATCGGCAAAGAAGTTAGTCATTGCCTGGTAGTTGCGGTTGCGGGCATTGTTATATTTTGCGGTTGCAACAGGATTGTTGAAGTTGTTGGTGAAACCTACAGTCTCGGGCGAAGCAAATTTTTCAGGATATGTAGCGCCATTTTTCTCGTCGTAAACGGGGATTATCGACGGAAGGTTGAATGCCTGCTGCCATGCGTTTGAGTTGGCATTGTTCTGTGTGCTGTTGGAGAAAACACCGTTGAAACCGACCTTGAGCCAGTTTGTTGCCTCGTAGTCGACCTGTGCGCGGAAGTTGAGACGTTCATAGTCGTTATCGGCTTTCATGATACCGTTCTGGTAGAGGTAGCTCATACCCAACGAATATGTGGCACGTTCGCTGCCGCCGCTGATGTTGAGGTTGTGGTTGGTGATAACGGCAGTGCGGAGAAGTTCGTCGTACCAGTCGGTGTCGGCACCGAAGGTGAGGTTGTCCATGTTGCCGCCCCAGTTTGCGATAGAAGCTTCGAGGAATGAACTGTAGGCCTTGGGGTCGGCTTCCATAAGCATTGTGGCATACTCGTGCGAGTTACACATCTTGAGAAGGTTTGTAGCCTTCTGAATACCAACATAACCATTGTATGTAATTTTGGCATCCTGATATTTGGCACCTTTCTTTGTGGTGACAAGAACCACGCCGTTGGCAGCCTTCACACCGTAGATAGCTGCGGCAGATGCATCCTTGAGAATCGAGATGTCCTGAATATCGTCGTTGTTAAGCCAGTTGATGTCGTCATAGAACATGCCGTCGACAACATAGAGGGGCGAAGAAGCTGTGAACGAGCCAAGACCGCGAATCTGAACTGTCGGACCTGCACCGGGAGCGCCAGAGTTGATGACGTTGACACCGGGAACTTTGCCTGCGAGTGCAGCCATAGGCGATGATGACGGAATGCTTGAAATTTCAGAACCGGATACTGTGGTGATGGGGGCGGTGAGGTCTTTTGCCTTGGCCGAACCGTAGCCGATTACCACAACTTCGTCAAGGCGAAGGTTGTCTTCCTTCATCTCTACATTGATGGTGGTGCGGCCGTTACTTTTAATGTCCTGCGATGCCATGCCGAAATATGCAAACTTGATGGTCGCATCGTTCGGAACGTTCTTAAGGGTGTAGTTGCCGTCTATGTCGGTGACAGCACCAATTTTGGAGCCTTCAACAGTGACAGAAACGCCTATAAGCGGTTCCCCGCTGGTGTCTGTCACATTACCCGACACTGTTTTCTGTGCCATGGCACTTGCCACGCCGCAGAACAAAGCAATCAATAATAAATAGATGTGCTTTTTCATTGTTTTTTGTAATGTTGGTTATTATTAAGGTTAGTTATCTTTTTCGATTTCGTGTCGCAAAATTAGTAAGGCTCAAAAGCAAGCGCAATTTTTCGACCACTACAATGCTACTTCACAGCGTGAAACCAGTACGTTTTTACTACTTCGCATCACCTTATATGACTGTAAATCTTTATATTATATACATGAAAAATTTGCAAATAAAAATTATAATTGCTAATTTTGTGCCGCCTTAAAATTTATACCGCTATATATGAAGAATGTGTTGACTGCCATCATTCTCGTCCTGTCATCGACAGTTGTATGCCTCGGTGCCAGCAGGTTTATGCCGCTTGTAACCAATTTCAACAACAACGATTATCATGCCCAGCTTCAGAACTGGTGCGTGGCCATCGACGACGACTGCATCCTCTATATAGGCAACAACGAGGGTCTGCTCACATTCGACGGATATACCTGGGAGTGTATACAACTGCCAGGAAAAACAATCCTGCGGTCACTTCTGTATGATGATGGAATTTTGTATGCCGGTACTTTCGAAGATTTCGGCTTTTTCAGGCGCACCGACAATGGCGTGCTCTACTATACATCTCTGGTCGACCACTCGAAAAATATTTCATTGAAAGACGAAGAAATATGGAATATCAAGCGTTTTGGCGACAATATTTATTTTCAGAGTTTTGCCAATGTCTATGTCTATAATCCCAAAACCGGCGAGCTTGGTATGCTGACGCCGAGCATCGCCGAAAGAGGAACCTCGCAGGATGATGACGGCAAAATCTCCCCGCTGGCAATTTATTCCATCGGAGGGTCTGTTTATTTGCAAAGAGTGAACAGCGACTTATATAGGCTCGAAAAGAACAGCTGGCGCAGGTATTGGCCCCGGAAGTTGTTCGGCAGCCATATAAAAGGCTTTGTTCTTCCCGACCGTAACGAGGGATTACAATTTAGCGGGGATGATATTCCTGATGGCACTTTGGTGTTCACTCAGGATAATCTGATTTTCAAGGTGACAAACGGCTGTCCGCTGCCTTTCCCCACACAGATAGATAAGGAGCTGTTCGGTTGTCGCATCAACCATGTGGCCACAGCAGACGATGGCACAATATATGTAGGCACTGTGGGGAACGGCCTTTTCCATATCGACCGCCGGGGCAACCTGATGGAGCATTTCAACACACACAACGGACTTCAGAACAACACAGTTCTCGGCATGGGTTTCGACCATGCCGGCAACTTATGGCTTACGCTCGACGACGGCATATCCATTGTCCATGCCGCAATGCCTTTCAGGATTCTGAGGCCGGGTGCTCTCGACCCATATTTGGGGATGTCCTACGGCATCGGCAGGCTCGGAGGAAATATTTTGATAGCTACAAACCAAGGAGCATATTCCTACGATTATGTTAAGGAGAAAATTTCGTTGATTCCCGGTACTAAGGGGCAGAACTGGTTTGTGAGAACTTTCAACGGGCAAACCTTCATAGGAGGAAACGACCAGACATTGATTATAGACAGTGACGGAACTTCGTACATCGAGCCTACGAGCGGCACGGATATCAAAAAAGGTTATATCAACCGCACGGAAGTGCTTCTGATGTCGACATATTATCCTCTGAGGCTTTATCGTCGCGACGAGCAGAACCGATGGAGGTTCGCTAATGTGGTTTCCGGTGTTGCCGGCCCCGTGCGTCAGCTCGAAATTGATGTCAGCGGCACTGTCTGGGCCGCGCACCTTACAAACGGACTGTTCAAAATCCGCATAAACTCCGACCTCGACTCTGTTGCCGAACTGAAACACTACAAAACATTGGAAGCCGACAGTATAGCCCGACGCTGGTTTGTGATGAAAATACGCGGACAAATTGTTTTCACCCACGGCACGGGATTTTATACCTATGACGAAGAATCCGATTCATTCAAGCCGGCAGCTCAACTCAACGAAGCTCTCGGCGCATTCCACATGGTGAGAGGTGCCGAATCAATCGATGACACGCACTTCTGGCTCTCATGTGCCGATTCGTACAATTTTATAGAATACGACGGAAGTTCCTGTCGGCTTTTGTACTCTATCCCTATGTCGGTGTTCCCGCGGCAGAACAATGGCGATAACAGTTACACAATATGCAGTAGCGAAGGAACATACTTCACTGTGACCGATGCCATAGGGTTTATAAACCAGAAAAATTTGAGCAAATACCTCGACTCTTCGGCTTTAAAAATCAACACTATCGGTTCTACCGACGCCCAAGGAGCCCTGATACGGCTTCCTATACATCCCGATGGTGACATTCCCGAGCTTCCGGGCAACAATATGAAAGTGGTATTGAGCTACCCTAACCATTTCCGCTCCCAGCATCTTTACCGGTTCTCTATGAGCGACGGCAGCAAAAGCATCGATTCAATATCGGAAATACCGAAAATGTCATATTCTATGCTGTCGTGGGGGCATCATACTCTTCATTGCGGAGTGCTCAACAGCTTGGGCGATGAAATTGAATCTATCGAATATGAGTTTGTGGTCCCAAAGCCATGGGTTTTGCGTTGGTGGGCAATATCGGGTTACGTGATTTTGTTGATTGTTGTGATATATGTGGCAGCCTATTTCAATACACGGCGCCAGGTTAGACAAAGACAGGTAGAATTCGAAAAAGCCAGGGCAGAGCAGGACCGTCATATTCGTGAGCAGGAACTTATCATTGCCGAACAACAGAAAAGAATTCTGGAAAATGAGCTTTCTGCCAAAAGCAAGGAACTCGCTTCGATGGCTCTGGGCGCGTATGCTCGTCAGCAGGCTCTCGACAATATGCGTGCCAGTGTGGCTGATTTGAGGCGTAAAGGTTCGCCTATGGCCGAGGCTGAACGTGTCCTAAGGGATATATCCACCACCGACGGCGACAACCGCATGTTCTGGGATATATTCGAGAAAAACTTCGACCTTATCCATGAACATTTCTTCCGCAATCTGCGCAAAGCCTTCCCCGCATTGACACCGGCCGACCTCAAATTTTGCGCTCTTCTGCGCATGAATCTTAGTACTAAAGAAATATCGCGCTTCACAAATCTCTCGATAAGAGGCGTTGAGACGGCCCGCTACAGGTTGAGAAAGAAATTCAACCTCGGCCCCGACGACAAACTGGTACAGTTCCTCATAGAGTTCAAACTTGACGAGGACTAACCGGGTCGAGTGGCGCCCCGAAGCGCAGCGTGCGGGGCGTGGGGATGCTGTCGAAGAGAACGGTGTAGCGCTGGTGCTCGGTAGAGGCTTCTGTCACGGTGCCTTTGCCAAATACAGGGTGTTCAACACGTGTTCCGGCCGTAAATGTAGCTCCGCCGTTGTCGGCAAGCGGTTCGACTTCCATTTTCTTCTCCTTCAAAGGACGGAGGAGCTGAAGATTTCCGAGCCCCATCTCGTAGACGAAACGGGAGGTCTCTTTGTCGGTGCCGTCGTGGCTGTAGCCTTCGCTGTCGCACAGAAACAGACGCTGCTTGGCACGTGTGGCGGCCACATAGGCCAGCCGGCGCTCTTCTTCAAGCTCCTCGGGCGTGTTGCAGCGGCGCGAGGGAAAATTACCTTCGTTCAGTCCGGCCACAACAACATTGTCGAACTCCATCCCCTTTGCCGTGTGGACAGTCATCAGCTTGATGGTGTCGGCCTTTTCGCTGTCGCGGTCGATGTTGGCAATCAGTGCTGCGCGGGTCAGAAAAGCTTCGAGCGTCGCGTCATCGTCGTGGCCGTCTTCCTCAATGGCGCGTTTGAGCTCGGCAAGGTTGTCGAGGCGTTCCCATTGCGAAAGCTGACGGAGCATCTGTTCGTAGCCCGTGGTGTCGAGAATGTGTTGCACCAGGTCGCCGAGGGCTATGTGTCCCAGCAGTTTGCGAGCATCTTCTATAGCCTCGATATAGCTTTTTGCGCCTGTTCTGGCAAAAGCGGCGGAGGAAGCCAGAGCCTGCAGAGCCTCGAACATGCTGCAGGCTGCCGCATCGGCATGGGCTTGTATCAAAGCCATTTTCTTGCGTCCTATCTTGCGCGACGGGGTGTTGACGGTGCGCACAAAAGCAATGTCGTCGGCACTGAGAAGCATGCGCAGATAGGCCAGCACGTCTTTCACCTCGCGTCGGCCATAGAATGCCGTGCCGCTGTAGATGACGTAAGGCAGTTCGTAGCGGAGCAAGGCATCTTCGATGGTTCGCGACAGGTGATGGGCGCGGTAGAGCACGGCGATGGTCGACGGCTTGCAGCCGTCGGCCACAAGGCCCTTGATGGTGCGGGCAATCCATCCGGCCTCGTCGCGTTCATTGCGGGCGTGGTACATCAGCGGTTTAGCACCTTCGCCGCAGTGGGCTTTAAGCTCCTTGGGGTAGCGGTTGCGGTTTTTGGCAATCAGAGAGTTTGTGGCTGCAAGTATTTGCGGTGTGCTGCGGTAGTTGGACGACAGCACAATGGTTGCGGCATCGGCATACAACTTGTCGAAATCGAGAAAGAAGTTCACATCCGCACCTCGCCAGCTGTAGATGGTCTGGTCGGGGTCGCCGACAATGAACAGGTTGCGGTGTTGTCCGGCAAGAAGGCGGGCAATGGCATACTGGCGTCTGCTCACATCCTGAAACTCATCGACCATTACATATTGCATCCTTTCCTGCCATTTACGGAGCACGTCGGGACAGGTGCTCAGTATGTGGAGGGCATATATAATGATGTCGTCGAAATCGAGGGCAAAGTTTTTCTTCTGCTCGTAGAGGTAGTGGAGGAAGATTTTTTCCAGCCTTTCTTCGGCCTCGTCGGTAAGGGCCTTTATTTTTTCGTTGCCAAGGTCGGCCATAATTTCGAGAAAAGCCTCGTCGCCTTTGCGCTGGGCAATGTAGTCGACCGACCGGCGTATGGGCAGTTCCTTGAGCGTCAGCCCAAGATCGGAATACACTTTCTGAAGAACTTGCGCCTGGTCGTCCTCGTCGAGGATGACGAATGCCGACGGGTAGCTAAGCACATGGATGTCCTCTTTGAGTAAGCTCACACAGAACGAATGAAAAGTGCAGATAAAGGCCGGGTCGAAGTCGCCGAGCAGATGGCGTATGCGTCCCTTCATCTCGGCGGCCGCCTTGTTGGTGAAAGTAACGCAGAGAATGGCCGAGGGGTCTATGCCAAGGAGGTCAACCAGATAGCAGTAGCGGGCTGTCAGAGCACGTGTTTTGCCCGTGCCTGCACCGGCAAGCACGCGCAGCGGCCCTTCGGTGGTCTGCACCGCATCGAGCTGGGCTGCATTGAGCGAATCGAGATAGTTCAAAGCTGTATTCCCTTTTGGTCCTTAAATTAACTGCAAAACTAATCAAAATCTCTCACACCGACAACAAATTTCAATTAGTAGAGCTTTATGGAGCTTGCCAAAACACAGCAAAAATACAGCCCCGGGAGCTTGTCATCCGGGGCTGTCCATGGTTATAGGCTTCCGGCCATACCCGGCTGCCCTGTGTTTTCCGCTTTTATAAGATAATAGGCAAGGAGCTCAGACGAAACGACCTCTTAGCATTACTTTGGAAATCCAGGGCTCGGTGTAGGCGTAGGGGATATAGTTGATGTTGACGGGGGAGATGATGAGCGAGGCTTTGCGGCCCGGGGCTATGCCGCCGTTTGTGGCGGCGAGGTCCATTGCGGCGGCTCCGTTGAGCGTGCATGCAGCCAGGGCTTCGACGGGGAGCAGTCGCATTTTGATGCATCCGAGGGCCCAGACCATGCGCATGTCGCCCGAGGGGGATGAGCCGGGGTTGTAGTCGCTTGCCAGGGCCACGGCAAGACCGGCATCTATTGCTTTGCGAGCCGGTGCATAGGGCAGGTTGGAGAAGAACGAGGCTCCCGGCAGCATGGTGGCGATGGTGGAGGATGTTTTAAGCAATTCGATTTCGTCGGTTCCCATCCGTTCGAGATGGTCGACCGATAGAGCATTGTGAGCTACTCCCACTTGCACGCCGCCAGAGCAAGCAAGCTCGTTGGCATGGATTTTGGGCCTCATGCCGTAGCGTGCGGCGGCTTCGAGAATGCGGCTTGTCTCGTCGGGAGTGAAGAAGCCTTCGTCGCAGAACACGTCTACAAATTCGGCCAGTCCTTCGGCGGCTACGGCGGGCAGCATGTCGGCAATGAGCATGTCGACGTAGTCGGCCTGACGGCCCGTGAACTCTCGTCCTACGGCATGAGCTCCGAGGAATGTTATTTTCACATCGGCATCTACCTCTTGGGCAAGGCGGGCGGCAACGCGGAGCATTTTCAGCTCGTCGGCAGTGTTGAGCCCATAGCCGCTTTTCACCTCGAAAGCACCGGTGCCGCGGCTCATCATCAGCTGAGCACGGCCAAGGGCATCGGCAAGCAACTCATTGTCCGATGCTTGGTGCAGACGGTCGGCCGAGTTGAGAATGCCGCCTCCGCGGCGCGCTATTTCCTCGTAGCTCAGTCCGGCAATCTTGTCGAGAAATTCGCCCTCGCGGCTTCCTGCATAGATGATGTGGGTGTGCGAGTCGCAGAATGTCGGGAAGACACTTGCACCTCGGGCATCGAAGACTTCTTCTGTTCCCGGTACAAAATCATCCATGCTGCCTATTGCGGCTATTCTGTCGCCGTCGACGCGCAGCCACGCATTTCTGACGGGGATAATTCCCGACGCCATGGCCGGGCCTGCCAGACGCCCGGCATGGGCATCGGCAAGCTGCCACAGTGTGCCTATGTTGCTTATATACATTTTTCAACAAATTTGACGGAGCGGTCGAGCAGAGGCGACATCACCGTGTCGGTGTCGATAAATGGCACTTCCTTGCGGAAGAGGCCGAAAAGTGTTTCGACAGCGTTGGACGATTTGAACGGGCGGCGGAATTCCAGAGCCTGAGCGGCGGTCATCAGCTCTATGCCGAGCACGCGTGTGGTGTTGTCGAGCACTCGGATTAGTTTTGTGGCCGAGTTGGCACCCATCGACACATGGTCTTCCTGGCCCTGCGACGAGGGGATGGTGTCGCAGCTTGTGGGCCAGCACAGCCCTTTGCTTTGGTTCACAATCGAGGCTGCGGCGTATTGAGTGATCATGAAACCGCTGTTGAGGCCCGGTTTGGCAACCAGGAACGAGGGCAGGCCTCGGGTGGCGGAGATCAGTTTGTAGATGCGGCGTTCCGAGATGTTCTGCAGCTCGGTGAGGGCCACGGCAAGGAAGTCCATAGGCATTGCTATGGGTTCGCCGTGGAAATTGCCTGCCGACACAATCACATCGTCATCGGGGAATATGGTGGGGTTGTCCGTGGGGCTGTTGATTTCGTTCTCGATTACAGCCGACACGTAGCGCAGGGTGTCGAGCACAGCACCGTGCACCTGCGGGATGCAGCGGAAGGAGTAGGGGTCCTGGACGTGCTGTTTGGGTCGGGCAATGATTTCGCTGCCGGCGAGGAGTGCGCGCATTTCGTCGGCCACATCGGTCTGCCCAGCATGGTGACGCACGGCGTTGACGGCATGGCCGAAAGGTTCGATGCGTCCGTCGAAGGCATCGAGCGACATGGCTGCTATGCGTGTAGCCATCTTCATCAGGCCGGCAGCACGGTGCACGGCCCATGTTGCGTGGGCCGACATGAACTGTGTGCCGTTGAGCAGTGCCAGTCCTTCTTTCGACATCAGTTTGATAGGTTGCCAGCCTTTCTTGGCAAGGACATCGGCGGCAGGAAGGCGTTGGCCTTCGAACCACACCTCGCCCATGCCTATGAGCGGCAGCGACATGTTGGCCAGCGGGGCGAGGTCGCCGGATGCGCCGAGCGAGCCCTGTTGATAGACCACGGGGATTATGTCGTTGTTGAAGAAGTCGACAAGACGCTGCACGGTTTCGAGCTGCACGCCGCTGTTGCCATAGCTCAGCGATTGAATTTTGAGCAGAATCATGAGCTTGACAATGTGCTGGGGCACGGTGTCGCCCATGCCGCAGGCGTGGCTCTGCACAAGGTTGCTCTGCAGCTGCGACAGGTCGTCGGCGTTGATGCTGATGTTGCACAGCGAGCCGAAACCGGTGGTGATGCCGTAGAGCGGTTCGGTGGTGTTGGCTGTCTTGTAGTCAAGATATTGGCGGCATTTGCTGATGAGCTCTTTCGATGTTTCGCTCAGTCGCAGTTTGTACCCCTCGGTTGCTATGGTCACAGCCTGGGCCGGAGTGATACGTTCGGGTGAAATGGTGTGTGTCTTATTCATGGTTGAGGGCTTGGTCTATTATTTTGTCATCGGCAAAGTTAGGCAAGGTAACGGTGAGGCCCGGCGTGCGCTCCATCTCGCGGCGTATGGCATCGTAGGCTCCTTTGTTGCGAGCCCAGCTGCGGCGGGCAATGCCGTTGTTCACGTCCCACAGAAGCATGCTGCTTATGCGGCGTTCGGCCTCGGGTGTGCCGTCGGCCACAAGGCCGAAACCGCCGTTTATCACTTCGCCCCAGCCAACGCCGCCGCCGTTGTGGAGCGACACCCATGTGGCTCCGCGGAAGGCATCGCCAATGACGTTCTGCACGGCCATGTCGGCAGTGAACTGCGAGCCGTCGTAGATGTTTGAAGTCTCGCGGTAGGGCGAGTCGGTACCGCTCACGTCGTGGTGGTCGCGGCCCAGGACTACGGGAGCCGAGAGGCGGCCGTCGGCCACAGCCTTGTTAAATTCCAGGGCTATGCGTGCGCGGCCTTGAGCATCGGCATAGAGGATGCGAGCCTGCGAGCCTACGACAAGATGGTTGCGTCCTGCCTCCTTGATCCAATGGATATTGTCGTCGAGCTGGCCGCAGATGTCGTCGGTGGCTTGTGCGCGAAGTTCTTCGAGCACTTCGGCGGCTATGCGGTCGGTTGTGGCAAGGTCGTCGGGGTTGCACGAGGTGCACACCCAGCGGAAGGGGCCGAAGCCGTAGTCGAAGAACAGCGGGCCCATAATGTCCTGCACATACGAGGGATAGCGGAATGTGCCGTCGGCCTTCATCACGTCGGCTCCGGCACGCGACGATTCGAGCAGGAAGGCGTTGCCGTAGTCGAAGAAGTACATTCCACGGTCGGCCAGGCAGTTGATTGCGGCCACCTGGCGGCGCAGAGATTCCTGCACGCGTTTTTTGAATTCTTCGGGCTGTTCGGCCATCATGGTTTTGGCTTCGTCGAACGACAGCCCGGCGGGGTAGTAGCCTCCGGCCCATGGGTTGTGGAGCGAGGTCTGGTCCGAGCCAAGTTCAACATCTACCCCCCTCTCGGCAAGCCGTTCCCACAGGTCCACCACGTTGCCTCGGTAGGCCAGCGACAGAGCGTGTCCGGCAGCGCGTGCTTCCTGAGCACGTGTAATGACGGCATCAAGGTCGGTATAAACTTCGTCGACCCATCCCTGCTTGTGGCGCTTTTCCACTGCTTTGGGGTTGATTTCGGCGGTGATGCTCACCACTCCGGCAATGTTGCCGGCTTTTGGCTGTGCGCCGCTCATGCCGCCGAGGCCGGCGGTGACGAAGAGCATGCCTCCCATGCCGTGTGTCTTGGCATGGGGATGGCGGCGTGCGGCGTTGAGAACGGTTATTGTTGTGCCGTGCACAATGCCCTGCGGACCTATATACATATATGAGCCGGCGGTCATCTGGCCGTACTGGCTCACGCCCATGGCGTTGAAGCGTTCCCAGTCGTCGGGTTTGGAGTAGTTGGGGATTACCATGCCGTTTGTCACCACCACGCGAGGTGCATCTTTGTGCGAGGGGAAAAGACCGAGCGGATGGCCCGAATACATGACGAGGGTCTGTTCGTCGGTCATCTCGCTAAGGTAGCGCATGACCAGAAGGTACTGCGCCCAGTTCTGGAACACTGCCCCGTTGCCGCCATAAGTGATGAGCTCGTGGGGATGCTGAGCCACGGCGGGGTCGAGGTTGTTCTGAATCATCATCATTATGGCTGCGGCCTGGCGCGAGCGAGCCGGATACTCATCGATCGGACGTGCATGCATGGCATAGTCCGGACGGAAACGGTACATATAGATACGGCCATAGCGGTGGAGCTCGTCGGCAAACTCAGGGGCGAGCACGGCGTGCTGCTCGGCAGGGAAGTAGCGCAAGGCGTTACGCAGCGCGAGGCGTTCCTGTTCGGGAGTGAGGATTTTTTTACGTTTTGGTGCGTGGTTCACCTCGGGGTCGTAGGGCTTGGCCGGTGGAAGTTCGGTGGGTATGCCCTGACGTATCTGTTGCTGGAAAGCGTTCATGGGTTTATTTGATGATGTGGTTGTTGACAATGGCGAGAACCGAATCTTGGGCGGCGAGGGCTGCGGCTTCGAGCTGCTGCGACTCGGCGATGAATTGCTGTGCTTTTTCCTTGTCGGCGAGGCCAACGGCGTTGATGCGTACATTGAGGGCCGCACCGCGCACTGCGGCGGTGGCTGCAAGGGCTGCAACGCCGGCATCGCTGGCCGAGGCCGGATTACCGTTACGGGCCACATTTTCGAGCCATGGGAAGAGGGCGCATGCACGCTTGGCGGTGTCGAGCGGTAGCTCGGCGGCATGGAGTGTGGCGGCTTCGAGGGCTGCGGCGCGTTCGCGGCGTTCCTCCTCGGTGCCCTTGGGCATGCCAATGGCGGCCATGATGCCGTTGAAGGCTTCGGTGTCGGCATCTACAAGGTGCATGAAGTGGTCCAGGGCATGCTGGCCTTCCTCGGCGAGGTCGGAAAATTCCTTCCAGCGGTCGTCCCAGCCCGGTTTGTGGGCCGAAAGGTTGGCTACCATAGTCCCTAAAGCTGCGGCAAGGGCACCCATATAGGCTGCAACCGAACCGCCGCCGGGAGCGGGGCTCTCCGAGGCTGTGGTGAAGGCAAAGTCGCGGCAGCTCAGGTCTATAAGTTTTTTGCCTTTTTCGTTGTCGGCTTCGAGCATATATTCCACCACTTTTTCCTTGGGGTCGAAGGGTTTGAGCTGGTCGAGGCCCATCGAAAGCACGGCCATGCGCACAATTTCATCCTCGGGAATGCCCAGCGAGCGTTGCTGCAGGGTGAGGTAGTGCTTGCCGGCCTCGACAAGGGCTGATTTCGGCACAAGGCCCACAATCTCGGTGCCCGTCACACGCACACCACGTGCTGCCGCAGCACGGCTCACCTCGTCGAAGGCCTGATGGAGCGAGGTCAGGGAAGTATCGGTGATGTTCATCGACACCTGGGCAATGCCGTACTCGTCGATGTACCAGCCTATGGCTTTTGTGCCTTTGAGGGTGCCGGGAATCATGATGGGCAGACCCTTTTCGTCCTTGAGGGGCTTGCCTGTGAGCTTGCCGCCTTCGCGGGCCGGACGGCCTTTTTCACGAACGTCGAATGCTATGGCGTTGGCGCGGCGGGTCGATGTGGTGTTGAGATTGAAATTGACGGCGATGAGGAAGCCGCGGGCGCCGATAGCCGTAGCCCCGGTGCGGGCTGCTGCCTCGTCGAATGGACGGTCGCCGAAGTCGGCACCATTGCCCGGCACACCGAGGCGTTCGGGCAGAGCTTCGTATTCGCCTCGGCGGCATACTGCAAGATTTTTGCGCTCGGGCGTAAAGGCTGATGCTTCGTAGGCATAGACGGGGATGGCAAGCTCGTCGGCAACACGTTTACCCAGTTTGCGAGCTAGTTCGGCACACTCTTCGAGCGTTATGCCCGACACGGGCACGAGGGGGCACACATCGGTGGCGCCCATGCGTGGATGCGCACCGTGGTGTCCGCGCATGTCGATGAGCTCGGCGGCACGTTTGATGCCCCGGAATGCTGCTTCGACAACGGCCTCGGGTTCGCCCACAAATGTAACAACTGTGCGGTTTGTGGCCGCTCCGGGGTCAACGTCGAGGAGCTTTATGCCTTCAACACTCTCAATGGCATCGGTAATGCCTTTAATAACTTCGGGGTTGCGGCCCTCGCTGAAGTTGGGCACGCACTCTATGATTCGCTTTTCCATGGTTCGTACTTTTTATGCACAAAGTTAAGCAAAAAATACGAATCTGCTCATGCCTGACGATTTTTGTTTGAGGTTTGTGCTTTGTTAGTTAGGCCGGAGGCATGTAGTCATGGTTCACCGAGGGTGCTTGCTCCCCCCCCTTTGTGAGGGGCACTGTCTGCAAAATGGTGGTTGTAAAATATAGGATGCAAAGCCCTTGTATCTGTACCGAGTTTGTCGGAATCATGCGCACTGTCGAAGACAGTACCTTTGCAGAACCCCAGCTTTACGAAGTTAGCTGGGGTCTGAAACCATCCCGACCCGTCAAGGTCAAAGACCTTGCCCATACCCGCACCGACCAATGAGCGCAAATTGCTGCCGTGGGCAAAGTCTTCGACCTTGACGACAGAGGGCGTATGCCGTGCCCCAGCTAACTTCGTAAAGCTGGGGTTAGGCGAAGGAACTGTCTTCGACAGTTTGCTCGTCGTGTTGAGCTTTGCAAATCTGTTCATTGGATTAGATTTTGATTTGCGGCTGCAAGTAGGAATATATTTTTGAACCTGCAAGTGTTTTTTTTATTCTGCAAAATTATTGGAATTATTTTATTCTTCAATTGGATTGTATGTTAATCGGATGTGTGGTGCGAATTGGAAATTTTTTACTTCCGGTTTTTGCAGCTTTGATGTGTGGTAAGTTTGCTGTTGTGGACGATTGTTTGTACCTTTGCAAAAATAAATATAAACATCACTCAACTAAGTCTTAAATGAACAAGATTATAATGACAGCTACAGCTGCACTGATGGCGGCGGGAGCCACAGCTTCGCCATCGAGTGAATTCAAAAGCCCCGACGGCAACTTCTCCATCGATGCCCTCGAAGCTCTTGGGCGCGTAGGCGCTCCGTGTGTGTCGGCCGACGGACATACGGTGCTTTTCGGAATCGGCTATGAGAACCTTGCTGAAAACAACTCGAACACCGACCTCTATGTTCTCGACATTGATGCCAAAGGCGAGCCGCGCAAAATTACCGACACTCCCAAGAGCGAGAGCGGGGCAGTGTGGATCGACGGTGGTCGCCGCATAGCCTTTATGTACCCCGATGCCGACGGCAATGCCCAGATGTGGGTGATGAATGCCGACGGCACCGACCGCAAGCAAGTTTCCCAACACAAGGGTGGCATAAGCGGTTTTCTTCTGTCGCCGGACCAGAGCCGCGTGGTGGTGATAGGCAATGTCAAATACTCGCGCACCGCTGCCGACATATACCCCGACCTGCCAAAAGCCACGGGCCGCGTGATCGACGACCTGATGTACAAGCACTGGGACGAATGGGTGACCGAGATTCCTCATCCTTTCATCGGCACTTTCGACGGCTCGAAAGTGAGCGACCTCAAGGACATTATGGCCGACGAACCTTTCGAAGCCCCTATGAAGCCCTTCGGCGGCGTGGAATCGTTTGCATGGAGCCCCGACGGCAAGGTGCTTGTCTACGTGTCGCGCAAGAAAACAGGAAAGGAATATTCCCTCTCGACTAATTCCGACCTCTATGCCTACAATCTTGAAAGCGGTGAAACGCACAACCTTACCGAAGGGATGATGGGCTACGACACTATGCCGGCATTCTCGCCCGACGGAAAATATATGGCTTGGCTTAGCATGGAGCACGACGGCTATGAATCGGACCTCAACCGCCTTTTCATCGTCGACACCGCCACAGCCGAGAAACGCCATCTGAGCGCCGGATGGGACTATTCCATCGACCAGTTTGCCTGGGCTCCCGACAGCAAGGGCATTTACTTCCTTGCGCCAAAGGACGGTGTCACTCCCGTTTTCTCAATCAATCTCGACGGCAAGGTAAGCCAGCTCACCGATGAGTGCGCCGACTTTGCGGCACTTGCGCCTGCCTCGAAAGGCCGTCTGGTGACTATGAACCACTCCATGTTGCGCCCCAACGAGCTTATGCTTCTCACCCCGCAGAAGAAAAAAGCTCCCGTGCTGACAGCTCTCACCGCCGTCAACGCTCCCATCTTCGACCAGCTGACCATGCCCACCGTCGAAAAACGTATGGTACCCACCACCGACGGCAAGCAGATGCTCACCTGGGTTGTATATCCTCCCAAATTTGACAGCACCAAGAAATATCCATCCATTCTCTACTGTCAGGGAGGTCCGCAGCAGGCCGTGAGCCAGTTCTGGAGCTATCGCTGGAATCTTGCCCTGATGGCAGCCAACGGCTATATAGTAATCGCTCCCAACCGTCGCGGTCTGCCCGGCTTCGGCAGCGAGTGGAATGCACAGATTTCGAAGGACTATCCCGGTCAGAACATGCGCGACTATCTGTCGGCTGTCGACGACCTCAAGCGTGAAGCCTATATCGACCCGGCGCGAATCGGCGCCACCGGCGCAAGCTACGGAGGTTTCTCCATCTATTATCTTGCCGGACACCACGAAGGCCGCTTTGCCGCTCTGCTGGCCCACGCCGGTATCTTCAACATGGAGCAGCAGTACCTCGAAACCGAAGAGATGTGGTTTGCCAACTGGGACATGGGCGGAGCCTACTGGGAAAAGGATAATGCCGCTGCTCAGCGCACCTTCGCCAACTCGCCCCACCGCTTTGTCGACCGCTGGGACACCCCCATCATGATTTCGCACGGCGAATACGACTACCGCATCCTTGCCTCGCAGGGCATGGCGGCTTTCAACGCAGCCAAACTGCGCGGCATACCCGCCGAAATGGTCATATATCCCGACGAAAACCACTGGATTCTGAAACCTCAGAACGCCGTGATGTGGCAACGTCTCTTCTTCCGCTGGTTCGACAAGTGGCTCAAAAAATAAATGTCGAAAACAGCACTGAAAAAAGAACTCGCTTCCTTCGACCGCGAACAGCTCGTCGAGGTGATTCTCAACGCCTATTCGTCGTCGAAGGAAGCTAAAGAATACTTCGAGTTTTTTCTCAATCCCGACCCTGAGTTCTTGTATGAGAAAAAACTCGATATTGTCATCAAAGAACTCAATAAAAGCAAAAGAGGTTATTGCAAAGCTCGTGTGAGCGTGATGCGGGCTGCTGTGAAGCAGCTCGAAGATTACGGCGTGGGTACGGAATGGGTCGTAAAACTGATGGCCGAAATTATCAAGGGTATTGTTATCATCGAAAAATTTTGCTATATAACCCCGGCTTTGGATAATGGAGTCGAACGTCTCGCCCGCGAAATCATCGACAAGACTAACAAAGCCGAGATGCTCTCTTTCGGCCTTGAAACTATCGACAAAATTGTTAACGACAGCGGCAAAGGTCGCCCTGCTTTCCGCGACAAAATCCGAAGCGCCGTCGCTGCCTACCTCCGCGAACTCCGCATAGGGTGAACCGGCTCTAAGCCTGCGAAAATTGAATTAGTTATTATCCTTGTCCTTTTCTCAGCGTGTCCGCTGAATAATACCGCCGGCAAGATGAAGAGTTAATCATTGTTAATATTACAATGATAATGCAGCATTTTGAAAATAATCACTAAATTTGCTAAAATTTAAAATATTTATTTCTCAACCATGAAAAAACTCTTGTTCATCCTGCTATGTTTTATTCCGGCGTTGACCACATTTGCCAAGCAAATCAGCTATGCTTATGACAAAGCCGGCAACAGAATGTAAATTATGCCTTATTATGGTTTGATCAACATGAACGCACGCCTCTATGACCCTGTCATCAGCCGTTTCATTTCCCCCGACCCCTATATCCAGGCTCCGGATTACTCGCAGAACATGAACCGTTTCAGTTATGCAATGAACAATCCTTTCCTTTACAAAGATCCAAATGGCGAGTTTTTCTTATTTACAATTTTTTCGGCTATCGGAGAAGCTTTTAATGGGCTCATACACCATGGTTTTAACGTGAGTCAATATAATTGGAAGAAAACGGTGAATTCATGGAAAATCAATATGGGCATGTTCAAAGGAAACTTTTTGCAGGTACTCAACAAATGGACATGGAACATAGGTAATTCCATAGTTGGAACGTATTTAGGAGACTTTTATAATGTCATCGGAAAAGTTGATGGTGTTACTCACATGGATGGAATGTTGGCATTATCTGGTGCGACAAGTGGACAAAAGGCTATGACGTACGGCCACATATCATTAGGCCCCAAAGGATATAGCGCAACATGGAAAGATCATCTTTTTGTGCATGAATATGGGCACTATATTCAAAGTCAATGGCTTGGACCGGCCTATCGTCTTGCAATTGCTTATCCAAGCATTATAAGTGCATGGCAATATCCAAATAGTCATAAAAAACATTGGTATGAACGTAGCGCAAGTAAACTTGGAGCCGAGCATTTTGATAAACATTATGGGTCCGAAGCAAAAGGATATACTAAAAATAATCCAAATTATTTTGATATTGAATCCTTCAGGACTGGAAGCTATAGCCCATATATCAATCCCAGGACAAGTTGGCCTAATGACAAATCATATCCAACGGCCACTGGTGACAATAAAGAAGAACGGTCAACCATATATCCTCTCTAAAATGAGACATCTAATATTTCTTTTATTATCTGTTTGGTTGCTTAGCTCATGCATTTTCCTTGAACGTGAAGATGACGGGAGTTATACCCGTGATATTGTGTTTGAGAACAGATGCAGTGACTCTATTTTTGTGACCACAACACAGAATTGGGGCAGATTGGATGCTAATGTCGCGCTATCGGTTATTGGCAGGGGCCTTGCTCTTGAAAAAGACAGTGCCGGGATTATTAAGTATTACTTTACGCCTCGTTATCCCGATGATCTTCAAATTATTGTTTTCAAGAAATCCACTTTTTCAGAATATACTATAGATGATATTGTGAAGAACAATATCAATAACGGCTATTTCGTCCTGTCATTCGAGGATTTGAAGCAACATAAGTTCAATCTTATATATAGCGGCAATGAAGAAATCAATTAGAACACATATTGCTTTTTTATGTCTTTTAAGTATAATGCTTGTCCTCACATCCACTCAGTGTGCTGAAGATTTCGAGGATAATGAAGACACAGAATATCAGGAAGAACTTAAGAAAGGCAGTCGAGATGTCATCATTCAGAATATGAGTGGCGAGGCCGTGCAGCTCTATACAACAAAGTTTCTTCCAAAAAATAAATATCTTCTGCTCACCCCCAATATTGCTTTAAATTGGATGTCTGACATGCTCAATGCATATTGGAGTGTAGCCAATGATGGAGAAGCGGTTGACAAAATACCTATCCATCTGGCTGAAAAAGCAGAATATCGCTACCAGATATTGGCTTTCAAAGAAAGCACAATAGATGACAATGAACGCTCAAAGATTGTTGAAGAAAACATCTATGACTTCTACGGCTCTTACACTTACGAAGAGCTGAAGGAAATCGGTTTCGTGATAACCATCACAGATCATAAGAAAGAAAAGCGATGAAAGCTACCAGATTATTGTTTCTGTTCATTTTGCTTGCAATAAACGGGAAATTGGCGGCGGAAGATTACCAACCAACTAAACATTCTGTTTTTGCAAGCGTGGGTGATGGATGGCTGGATGAAGGCATACTATCGTCCAAGTCCTCTGACATGGGCTACCGAGGCATACATAATGGCTTCCTCGTCCATGTCGGCTACGACTATCAATTCAAAAAAAACATGGCTATTGGGGGCTTAATAGAAAATTATAATCTTTCAAAATCTTCTAATATTTCGGAACATCCGGAAACACCTACGAAAGCTCGCATTAATCTCACCTATATCGCGCCTCAATTCAGCTATAGCTTTCCGATTCAAGATGTAAAAAATCTTCGGGCTAACTTCAGAATAGGGACCGGCTATGTTCTGTGCTCGGAATCGGTCAGGACACAGGGCATCCCAGGATTTGTGGAGAATCACACTACTCCAGGCTGGGGTTTGAACATAAATATTGAACTTGAATGGCGTTTAAGTCAGAAATTCGGCATCACAGCATCTGTGGGATGTGACATATTGCATTATAAAGAGATTTATGAAACAGAAGATTTCAGAATGACAGAGTGGGTTGCAGCAGAACCACTCACAATGCTATTAGGCGTGAAATATCATTTTTAAAGATTACGAAAATCAAATAGATAATTATCACATTATGAAACTTATCAGAACAATTGCATTGATGGCAGCGGCGGTGCTTGCTGCGGTGCAGACTTTTGCCCGGGAGGCAGAATGGAACGAGAAAAAGCACACCATTTTTTTCGGCGGCGGCTATGGTTGCATTATCAGCAATGTGAGTGTTCCGGGAGGAAATATCTATACCGATGGTTCCATCGACGGATTTGCAGCCAGAGGTGGGTACACTTATAGTCTCAACCGCCTTGTTGGCCTCGGAGGCATGATTGACCTCTTCCGCAGCTCCGAATCATTTCAATTTACTTCGACTGGATGGGACGTGACGGATGTGGACTGCCGCTTTTTCCTAACCTACGTAGCTCCTCAGGTTACGCTCAAGCTGCCATTTGGGTCGAACTCTCGCTGGAGCGCTGAGATTCGTGCCGGTGTGGGCGCACTTGCCTATAACGAAAAGGCCAAAGTGAAGCATGTCTCGGACAGTGGTACTTGGTGGGGCTGGTGTTCCAACGCAGACCTCGGAATTGAATGGCGCTTGAACAGCACCGTTGGTTTTACAGTGTCGGGTAGTTATCTTGGCGGCCAGATCAGGCAATCCATAGAGCATCGTAATGGCACTACCGAAAAAATATGGAACAAAGTGGAACGTCTCTATGCCCTCGCAGGTGTAAAAATCCATCTATAAGACATAACAAAGACAAAGAAAACGAGTTTGTTTGGAGCCGTTTGGGACATGGAGTTGACAATGAGCGAAAAATTTTGTAATTTTGCCGATTGAATTAATTCGCTCATAAATTTCATATATGATAAAACCCCATAACCTTGTCATTGTGGAATCGCCTGCCAAGGCCAAGACCATCGAAAAATTTCTTGGCAGCGACTACCGTGTAATGTCGAGCTACGGCCATATCCGCGACCTGAAAAAGAAGAATTTCAGCATCGATGTCGACCATGGCTTCGAGCCCGTCTACGAAATTCCCGAAGACAAGGAACAATTGGTCAAAGACCTCAAACAAGCCGCCTCGAAAGCCGACATTGTGTGGCTCGCATCCGATGAGGACCGCGAGGGAGAAGCCATTGCCTGGCACCTCTACGAAGTGCTGGGCCTCAAGCCTGAAAACACACGGCGCATTGTCTTCCACGAAATCACAAAGAAGGCCATACTCAACGCCATAGCCAACCCTCGCCAGATAGACCTGGCGCGTGTCGACGCGCAGCAGGCACGCCGCGTGCTCGACCGTATTGTCGGTTTCGAGCTTTCGCCGGTGCTGTGGAAGCGCCTCATGCCCTCGCTGTCGGCCGGACGCGTGCAGTCGGTGGCCGTGCGTCTTATTGTGGAGCGCGAAATTGAAATCAACAATTTCAAAAGCGAGCCTTACTACCGCGTGACGGCCCATTTCGCCGTGCCCGGCACAGGCCGCGAGGTTGCTGCCGAAATGTCGACACGTGTCGCTACAGAGGCCGAGGCCCGCGCATTGCTCGAAAGCTGCCGGGATGCTCACTTTGCCGTCACCGATGTCGAAGTGCACGAATTCACCAAGTCACCGGCGCCACCCTTCACCACCTCTACGCTGCAGCAGGAGGCTTCGCGCAAGCTTGGCATCAGCGTGTCGCAGACCATGTCCATTGCCCAGCGGCTCTATGAGAACGGACACATTACATATATGCGTACTGACTCGCTCAATCTTTCGGACGAAGCCTTGGCGGCAATAGAAAGCCTTGTCAAGGAGCGTGCCGGCAGCGAGTACTACAAACGCCGTCAGTACCATACATCGTCGAAAGGAGCCCAGGAAGCCCACGAGGCAATCCGTCCGACATATATGGACAAGGAAGAACTCGACGATGCAACAGCCCAGGAACAACGGCTCTACACCCTTATCCGCCGCCGTGCCATAGCCTCGCAGATGGCCGATGCCCGTCTGCAGAAGACAAGCGTCGACATTGCAGCTCCTGAAGTGAAAAACCATTTTACAGCCAGCGACGAAGAGGTGCTCTTCGACGGCTTCCTGCGCATGTATGCCGAAAGCAGCGACGATGACGAAGCTCCACTTGTTGCAAATTCGGGTCAGGGGCTGGCGGTGGGCCAAAAACTTGACTATGTCGACATTGAGGCTAACGAACGCTACACCATGCAGCCGCCGCGTTACACCGAGGCTTCGCTGGTCAAAAAAATGGAAGAACTCGGCATAGGCCGTCCGTCGACCTACGCCCCGACAATATCCACCATCCAGCAGCGCGATTATGTGGTGCGCGGCGAGAGCGAAGGCTCCAGGCGCGAGTTCGATGTCCTCACCCTTGCCGACGGCAAAATTACAGAAAGCAAGCGCAGCATGCTGGTGGGCGGCAACAAAGGTCGCCTTGTGCCAACCGACATAGGCATGGTGGTCAACGAATTCCTTACAGAATATTTCCCCGACATCCTCGACTATAATTTTACTGCAAACATCGAGGAACGTTTCGACGAGATTGCCCATGGTACACTGCCTTGGACCGACGAAATGAAGCGTTTCTACGCGCTTTTCCACCCATCGGTGGAGAATGCGCAGACCATTCAGCAGGGCCTCAAGTTCGGCGAACGTGTTCTCGGCCAAGAGCCCGGAACAGGGATGCCTGTAAGCGTCAAAATAGGCCGTTACGGTCCGGTGGTTCAGGTGGGTAGCACCGACAGCGAAGTGAAACCACGCTTCGCTTCGCTCCTCAAAGGGCAGTCGATGCAGTCCATCACCCTCGACGAGGCTCTGAAGCTCTTTGACTTCCCGCGCATGCTTGGCACATTCGAGGATGCCGATGTGACGGTGGCCATAGGCCGCTTCGGCCCTTATGTGCGGCACAAAAACAAATTCGTTTCCATTCCCAAGGGCGAGGAACCCTCGGCAATAACCCTCGAACAAGCCATTGAGCTCATCAATGCCAAACGCGAGGCCGACGAAAAGAAGCTGTTGCTCTCTTTTGCCGAAGACCCCGATGTGCAGGTACTCAACGGACGTTTCGGCCCATATATAGCATATAAGAAGAAAAACTACAAGTTGCCCAAGAGCATCACAGCCCCCGAGACGCTGACCTTCGAAGAGGTTCGCAAAATAATTGCCGAGGCCGATGCCGCACCGGCTAAAACACGTAAGGCTGCGGCCACACGCAAGACGACGAAAAAGAAATAGAGATGGCACGAAAACCCCTCGCCGCCAAACCCGGCACACAACCAGGCGTGTTCCGCCCCGATAATATTCTGAGCTTTACTGTCTATGAGAGCATGCCCGCAACTTTGCTCGACGCTCTCTTTGTCTTTTTGCCCGACAGCAAACGCACCACCGTCAAGGACTACCTCAAGCACAACCAGGTGAGAGTCAACGGTAATGTTACAACCCGCTTCGACCATCCTCTCTCTCCGGGCGACATTGTGGAGGTGAATACCACTCGTGAGTTTCAGTGCTTCAGCAATTCAAGATTGAAAATTGTTTACGAGGACGACGATATTATTGTTGTCAACAAGGGCTACGGCCTGCTGTCGATGGGAACCGACCGCATAAAGGACGGAACGGCATACAATCTGCTGCGCGACTATCTCAAACGTAAAGACCCCCGCAACAAGCTGTTTATCGTTCACCGTCTGGACCGCGACACCTCCGGGCTGATGATGTTTGCAAAAACGCAGAAAGCCAAGGAAACCATGCAGCACAACTGGAACAACATGGTGCTCGAACGCAAATATGTGGCTATCGTGGAGGGCGTTATAAAGCCCGAAGAGGGCGAAATTCGAAGCTATCTCACCGAGAACACCGCCCACGAGGTATATTCGACCGTCAACCCCGCCGAAGGAAAGCTGGCTGTGACATACTATAAAACGTTGAAAAAACGCGCGCCTTATTCGATGGTGGAACTCAGCCTTGCCACAGGGCGCAAAAACCAGATTCGCGTGCACATGAAGGAGGCCGGGCATCCAATTGTGGGCGACCGCCGCTATGGTGCGAAGGCTTCGCCCATCCACCGCTTGTGCCTCCATGCTCAGACACTGCGTTTTGTCCATCCCACAACCCGCCGTGATATGTCGTTCACCTGTCCGCTGCCTGCGGGCTATGTAAGATTAGTATAGTAATTTTCTTTCCATGTCTGTATTTGTCCACCCTATAGCTGCCGACAACGACCAGTTGTTGCAGTACATCCATTTTGGTATCGACCTCTATAAGGGCAACGACTGCTACGTGCCACCCCTTATTGTCGATCAGCTGGCAACTCTCTCTCCCGATAAAAATCCTGCCGCCGAATTCTGCTTCTGGCAGTCGTTCATGGCTTTTCGCAACGGCGAGCCTGTGGGCACAATCACTGCTATTGTCAACAAGGCCGCCAACGCTAAGACAGGCAAAAAACATATGCGTTTCGGTTTCATGGACTTTGTTGATGATGCCGAGGTGGTGGATGCTTTGTTCGATGCCGCAAGTGCCTGGGGGCGAAGCCAGGGCATGAACGAGATGGTGGGGCCGGTTGGTTTCACCGACCTCGACCAGGAGGGTATGCTGATCGAGGGCTTCGACGAGGTGGGAACAATGGCTACGATCTACAACTTTCCTTACTATATGGAGCACATGGAACGTCTCGGGTTCCAAAAAGATGCTGACTGGGTGGAATACCGAATCACAATTCCCGACGCAATTCCCGATAAATATGCCCGCATTGCCGACATTGTAGCAAAAAAATATGACTTGTCGGTTAAAAAATATACTTCGCGCAAAAAAATTGCTGCCGAATACGGACGTGCCATCTTCGAGCTTATCAACGAGGCTTATAGCGACCTCTATGGCTTTGTGCCACTAACCGATGCCCAGATCGACCACTATATCAAGGAGTACATCGGTGTCCTCCGCCTTGAAGATGTGTCGCTCGTTGTTGACAAGCAGGGCTCGCTTGTGGCCTTGGGCATTGCAATGCCGTCGTTGTCGCGTGCGCTGCAGAAAGGCAGGGGGCGTTTGCTGCCTTTCGGCTGGTGGCACCTGTTGAAGGCAATTCGCGGCAAAGTCGACGTGGTCGACCTCATGCTCGTGGCCGTCAAGCCCTCCTATCGTGCAAAGGGCGTAAATGCACTTGTCTTTGCCGACCTCGTGCCTTGCTTCATCAACAATGGTTACAAGTGGGCCGAAAGCAACGTCGAGCTCGAAGGAAATGAGAGCGTGCAGCGAATGTGGGAATATTTCGAGCGTCGTCAGCACCGCCGCCGCCGTGCTTGGATCAGGCAAATTCCACCGGCTGAAAAGGTGAAATAGACCAATATTTAGGTCAAAAAGTAGAAAAATGCATTTTTGTCGAATTTTTTTTGCAAAATATTTGCACAAACCAAAAATGGGTCGTAACTTTGCAGCGCAAAAGCGAAACAGACGCAAGCTTCTCCAAAAGCACAGCGCTTAATCTTCAAAGATTTTGCACAATGGTGCGGTAGTTCAGCTGGTTAGAATGCCGGCCTGTCACGCCGGAGGTCGCGGGTTCGAGTCCCGTCCGCACCGCAGAGGAGAGAGGAGAATGAGAAATGTTAATCTTTCGGGATTTCGTTTCTCATTCTTTTTTATAAACTCTACAAGTCCCATGCCGCCATCAACGCCCCGGTAGTTCAACGGATAGAATAGAAGTTTCCTAAACTTTTGATAGCAGTTCGATTCTGCTCCGGGGTACTTTTGCTTGCTCCTCTATCCCCATATACGGGCTTACAACATGCTATTTTCCGCAGTGATGCGACTTTTTGCCCGGGTGGTGTGTTGTATAAATATCTTTTCGTAATTTTGTACTAACTTTTAACACATTGCCGACTAACATGACCTTTGAAGAATTAGGCGTTGAGCCGCGTTTGCTGCACGCCATACAAGATATGGGCTACGAAGCCCCCATGCCGATACAAGAAAAAGTTATTCCCGTTCTTCTTCACGGCGACCACGATCTTGTGGGACTTGCTCAGACAGGGACCGGAAAAACAGCCGCTTTCGGCCTGCCGGTGCTTCAGCGCATCGACCCCTCTCTACGCCAGCCCCAGGCTTTAATCCTTGCCCCGACACGCGAGCTGTGTCTGCAGATTGCCGGCGACCTTGCCGACTACTCCAAGTATCTGCCGGACATCGAGGTTCTCCCGGTGTACGGAGGCAGCAGCATTGAGAGCCAGATCAAAGCCCTGCGTCAGGGTGTGCAGATTGTGGTGGCTACGCCGGGTCGCCTAATCGACCTTATAAACCGGGGGGTGGTGAAATTGGACCGTGTCAACACCGTGGTGCTCGACGAAGCCGACGAAATGTTGAATATGGGCTTTGTCGATTCGATCAACGACATCCTGAGCCATGTGCCCGACGAGCGCAAAACCCTCATGTTCTCGGCAACGATGCCAAACGAAGTGGCTAAGATTGCCAAGCGTTTCATGCACCAGCCCGAGGAAATTGTGGTGGGAGCACGAAACGAAGGGGCAAAAAACGTGCAGCATATTTACTACATGGTAAATGCACGCGACAAATATCTCGCTCTAAAGCGTGTTGTCGACAACTCGCCAAACATCTATGCAATTGTGTTTTGCCGCACCCGCCGCGACACTCAGGAGATTGCCGACAAGCTCATTGCCGACGGTTATAATGCCGATGCCCTTCATGGCGACCTTTCGCAGCAGCAGCGCGACATTGTGATGAAGAAATTCCGCGACCGCGTGATCCGCATCCTCGTGGCAACCGATGTTGCCGCCCGCGGCCTCGATGTCGACGACCTTACCCACGTAATAAACTACGGACTGCCCGACGACACGGCTGTCTACACACACAGGTCGGGGCGTACGGGGCGTGCCGGCAAAACAGGTGTGTCGATTGCGATTATCCACTCGCGTGAAAAAGGCAAAATGCGCGAAATTGAACGTATCATAGGCAAGAAGTTCGAACGTAAAGAGGTGCCGACACCCGAGCACATCATCGAAAAACAACTCTACAACCTTGCCGACCGTCTGGAGCGTGTAGAGGTGGACGACAACCAGATTGCAACTTACCTGCCAGGCGTGATGCGTAAACTATCGTGGCTCTCCACCGAGGACTTGCTAAAGCGTGTCCTTTCACTCGAGTTCAACCGTTTGCTCGAATATTACCGCGATGCTCCCAAAATCGACTTCATCGATGAAAAACCATCCAAAAAGGAGCGTGCAAAAGAAGAGCACCAGGCTCGCAGCGACAAGGACAAAGACCGTCGCACAGCCGAGAGGGGCATGGCCCGAATATATGTGAACGTGGGCAAAGCCGACGGATTCTATGCCGGAAATCTCATAGACCTGCTCAATAAGCATGTGGCCGGCGACCGCGTTGATGTGGGCCGTATCGATCTGCTCCCTTCTTATTCCCTCTTCGATGTGAAGAAAGCCGATGCCGCTCGTGTTGTCGGCGCACTAAAGGGGTGTGAATTTTTTGGCAAGCGGATCTTTAGTGAAATTGCCGACCCCGACCGCGACTATGCCGCCATCGTAGGCCGCAAAGGAAAAGATGCATATAAAGATTCGAAAAATCCCAAAGCACGCAGGAAAACAGAACGTAATTCCATTCCAAAAGCCAAACCAAAAGCCAAACGCAAATGAAAACACGCCGCCTCATTCTGTCAATCCTCGCGGCAGCTGCCTGTGCGGCGGCTGTTGCCAGAACTGCAGCAGAATTTTTTGTCGATGCTCCAAATTCGACAATGATGCTTTTCGACAAAAATCTGAGAATGGACATGCTCGACTATTTCCGTGCCGGCCAGCTTCGTGATGTGAGCATCTTCGACAAGAATGGCGGCTCGCACATCGTGGCCCTCAACGACAGCAGTCTCTCTATTGTTGTGGGCAAACGCGCCACAATCCAGTTTGCCGTGCTTCCGGTAAAGAACGACACTCTCATTGCCATTGTCGAAACTGTGGCTACGCCCACTCCCGACAGCAGCATCACAATCTATAATCCTTCCGACCCCTCGAATATAAAAAATTTCGACATGCCCGGCCCTGAGGCGTTTATCAGGCCCGAGATGCGAAAGGCCGCAAAGGGCAAGGAGCTGCCGCCTTTCATGCTGGCAAGCGCTGTCTACGAACCCGACACCCGGCGTTTCATCCTAACTCCGACCATAGGCGGTTATTATACCGACCAGGACCGTCCCGAGACTGTCGGCATGATGGTCGACCGCCTGGTATGGGCCTACAAAGACGGACGTTTCGTTGTCGACAATTCCTACAGGGATGTTCTGCAATGATTCTGCCGAGGCTGTCAGCCTCTTGGAGCTGAACCGCCGCATCAGCCGCGCACTGGCTGCAGCTCCGGGGCTGGTCAACGTGTGGGTTACGGGCGAGACTTCCGACCTGCGCGTGGCCGGTGGGCACTGCTATATGGAGTTGATTCAGAAGGACGACAACGGCACTCCCGTGGCCAAATGCCGAGCCGTGGTGTGGGCATCGACTTTTGCCGTCCTTGCCCCCAAATTTGCCGAGGCCACGGGAACAAACCTGCGAAGCGACATCAAAATCATGGTGCGTGTCAGTGTAAACTACCATGCCTATTATGGTTTTACGCTCGTTGTTTCCGACATCAATCCCGACTATACTGTAGGCGACCTTGCCCGCAAGAGAAATGCAATCGTTGCCCGCCTGAAGGCCGAAGGAGTGCTCGATCTGAACCGCTCGCTGTCCTGGTGCGACACTCCTCAGCGTGTAGCTGTAATTTCGGCCGCCGGAGCTGCCGGTTATGGCGATTTTGTGAAGCATTTGCATCTCAACCCTCTGCATCTTCGCTTCGAAACAACTCTTTTTCAGGCCGCCATGCAGGGTGAGCACACTGTGCCGGCAGTCATAGGGGCTCTCGATGCTATTATGGAGCGTGTCGACAACTTCGACTGTGTTGTTATTATCCGTGGCGGAGGTGCTGTTGCCGACCTTGCGTCGTTCGATGATTACGACCTGGCTTGCAATGTGGCTCAGTTCCCGTTGCCTGTCATTGTAGGCATAGGCCACGAACGCGACATCACTGTGCTCGACTATGTGGCTAACACACGCGTCAAAACGCCAACTGCCGCTGCCGAAGTGCTTCTCGACCGTCTCGGAGCGGCTTATAACGCTGTTGTCACTGCTGGTCGCGAAATAATGCTTATGGTAAAGGATGCCCTTGCCGGCCGACGGCAGCAGCTCGCCTATATTCAGGGCGCACTGCCTTCGCTTGCCTTAAACGTTGTGGAGCGTAATCGACGGCATGTCGACGGCCGTGCCGCCGAGACAATAGCCACTGCTGCTACAAACGTGCTGCGCATGCGCCGTCAGCGTCTCGATGCCCTTGCCGAACTCTTGGACAGCATTTCGCCCGAGGCTACACTTCGTCGCGGTTATTCCATAACACGTCTCAACGGCATAGCCGTGACCGACAGCTCTGTCATCCCGGCGGGTGCAAAACTCACAACTTCGTTTGCAAAAGGGCCCGATCTGGTACTGACATTCGGTGAATGAGAGAACATAGCCGCTCAACCTATTGCATATTCGGCATTGAACAATGCCCATTGAATAAGTTTATTTGTGCCCATTAAAAATTTTAGGATTATTTCACTTTAGTGTGCAGGAATACCGCTTATGTGGTCGTTAATTTTGCCGTCGAAAGTCATGGAGGCTTTTCTCGGTATATCAAAAATTGACAAATTATGACATTTTTAATTTTTATTCTCTGCGTGTTTGCATGGATCGGTCAGGCTCTCAAAGACGGAGCCGACGTATAGCGAGATTTAATGCACCGGATTTTAGGATTGGCACTTATAAAGACAGTATTAAAACACGCTGCCGACATTGCAACAATGTCGGCAGCGTGTTTGATGTCTGTGCCCGAAATGGGACTCGAACCCATACAGCCGTAATGGCCAAGGGATTTTAAGTCCCTCGTGTCTACCATTCCACCATT
>CAJUAR010000026.1 GCA_910584495.1 uncultured Muribaculaceae bacterium | reverse complement strand
AAGATTTGCTCGTTTCGTTTTTGAAAGATGCTCATTTCGTTTTTGCGATTATACTATAATCCACTGAATCTGCCCGTTAACAGAGCGAAATTCCTGCGCAGCCCAGCGCTCGACTTCTTCCATCGTGGAAGGATCGAGACGCAGAAGGAAACCTTTTGTCGATTGTTTGGGCATGTTATTGATAGAGAGTGCCGGAGTTGATTACAGGTTGGGCAGGTTCGTCGGCGCACAGCACAACGAGCAAATTGCTCACCATCGATGCTTTGCGTTCGTCATCGAGGCTTACGACATGTTCGTTGTCGAGTTGGTCGAGTGCCATTTTGACCATAGACACCGCACCTTCAACAATTTTTTCGCGAGCGGCGATAATTGCCGACGCTTGTTGGCGGCGAAGCATGACGGCGGCAATTTCGGGAGCATAAGCAAGATAATTGAGGCGGGCTTCGACCACTTCAATGCCGGCCATCGCCAGACGCTCGTTAAGTTTGGTCTCGAGCTGTTCGTTGATTTCGCCGGTGTCGCTGCGGAGCGTTATGTCGTCTTTGCTGCCTGTTTCTTCGTCGTAGGCATAGCGTCCGGTAACCTCGCGTAGTGCGGCATCGCTTTGGATGCTCACAAATGTGTTGAGGGCCTTGGCAACTGAATCGCCAACCGGTGATGACACTTTCCCATCGTTATCCACAGAAATCAAAGGAGTGTCGCCGGCATCGACATCGAACACGGCACGATAGGTGTCCTTCACTTTCCATACAAGCACCATGCCGATCATAACAGGGTTGCCGATTTTGTCATTAACCTTGATGGGAGCAATGTCCATGTTGCGGATACGAAGCGACACCTTTTTCTTATTCATAAAGGGATTGACCCAGAAATAACCTGTGCGTGAAAATGTACCACGGTATTTGCCGAAGAAAATCATGACGCGGGCCTGGTTAGGTTGAAGAATCATAAAGCCGCAAGCTAATATAATCATGGCGATTACACAAACTGCGGCAAGAGGAATCGCTAAAGGCAGAATGCCGGTTAAAAAGCCGAGCGCAATGATTGCCGGGATGAGCAAGAGCACTACGGCAAGCATGGCAAAGCCGTTGAAGACCATGCCGCTAAAGGGGATTTCTTTGTTTTGTTCAATCTTGTCCATAATGTGATATTATTTTGATATTATAATGATGCAAAGGTAAAGGTAATTTTTGAGATGTGCAAAAGAATTAGTAACTTTGTGGCTGAAATGGTTGTCCTGCGTCAAACAGGGCATAAAAGGGAACGAGGTGAGAAGCCTCGACAGTACCCGCTGCTGTAATTCCCACGACATGGACCTCTCGTAGCAAATCCATGTGCAAAGACTTGTTGCATCCTGCCACTGGCTGCATGGCCGGGAAGGCGCGATAAAGTCGGGATAAGTCAGAAGACCTGCCGTTTCGTCCGTCGATAAGGCCGCCCCGGGAAATGGGCAGAGAATCTGACATTTATTTGTTTGAAATCTTTTTCCCGAGTGCACGTCGTATGCGGCGGAGCAATCGGGTATTTTTATGTGCGATGACAATGAAGATTTCGAGATTAATATATTGTGCGATAGCATGTTTCGCAACATTATCGCAAAGTTGCATGACGTGGGACTACGGCGACAAAATGGAAGATTTTGATGCCGCCGGGAATGGCTTGTTTATCTGCAACGAAGGTAATTTCCAGTATGGCAATGCAACGCTATCCTATTATGACCCAACGACAAACAAAATACAGAACGAAGTTTTTTTCCGCGCCAACGGAATGAAACTCGGCGATGTGGCCCAGTCGATGACGATATATGACAACAAGGGATGGATTGTGGTCAACAACAGCCATGTGATTTTTGCCATCGACATAGACACATTCAAGGAAATCGGACGAATAGAAAATTTCACCTCGCCGCGCTACATCCTTTTTCTCAGCCCGGATAAGGCCTATGTGAGCCAACTGTGGGACAACAGAATTTTTATTGTCAATCCTACCAAATATGAAATAACGGGCTACATTACGGTTCCTGATATGGCTATGGGCAACGGATCGACTGAACAGATGGTCCGACAAGGACAATATGTATATTGCACTTGCTGGAGCTATCAAGACTGCATCATCAAGATTGACACTGAGACTGACCAAGTCGTGGAAAAATTAAGGCTTGGAATCCAGCCACGCTCGTTGGTGCTCGACAAGAAGGGAAAACTTTGGGCATTGACCGACGGAGGATATGAAGGCAGCCCTTACGGTTATGAAGCTCCATGCCTTTATCGAATCGACCCGATTTCGTTTGCCGTGGAAAAACAATTCCGATTCAAGTTGGGTTCGTCGCCATCTGAATTGCAACTTAATGGTGATGGCGACAAACTTTATTGGCTCAATGACGATGTATGGTCGATGGACATAGATGCCGAACGAGTACCTGTACGTCCTTTTATCGAAACGAGAGGAACAAAGTACTATGGCTTGACAGTAGACCCGCATAGCGGAGAAGTTTATGTGGCAGATGCCATCGACTATCAGCAACAAGGCGTGATTTATCGGTTTAATTCCACCGGTGTTCTTGTCGATGAATTTTATGTTGGAATAACACCCGGAGCATTTTGTTGGAAATGAGAAAGATATATTTATTCATTCTTTTATCGGCCTCGTTGTCACTCTTTGCCCAGACGAGTGAACGTGCGAGCAATCTTCGCGAATTTGTGGTGTGGGGAAAAAGACCGATGAGCGACATCGGTGTCCAAAAGACTACTTTCGATTCCTTGGCATTGAAAGAAAACATAGCATTGTCAATGGCCGATATTCTCACATTCAATTCATCGGTGTTTGTCAAAAGTTATGGCCGTGCAACACTTTCGACAGTGGCTTTCCGTGGAACTTCTCCAAGCCACACACAGGTGACATGGAACGGGATGCGCATCAACAATCCAATGCTTGGCATGACGGATTTCTCGACAATTCCATCCTATTTCATAGATAATGCTTCGCTGCTGCACGGCACCTCGTCGGTCAATGAAACCGGCGGGGGACTTGGTGGACTTGTCCGCCTCGGAACTACTCCCGATGTCGCGCCCGGAAACAACTTCCAGTATGTGCAGGGAATTGGCTCGTTCAGCACTTTCGATGAATTTGCGCGCTACACCTATGGAAATAAAAGGTGGCATTTGTCGACACGTGTGGTTTACTCGTCATCGCCAAACGATTATAAATATACCAATCACGACAAGAAGCTGAATATCTACGACGACAACCACAATATTATAGGACAATATCATCCTGCCGAGCGAAACCGAAGCGGCTCTTATCGCGATTTCCATGCCTTGCAGGAGGTGTACTACAACACCGGAAAAGGCGACCGCCTGGGGCTGAATGTATGGTATATTAACTCAAATCGAGAATTACCGATGCTCACAACAGATTATGGCGATGACAAAGAGTTTGAAAACCGACAGCGCGAACAGACGCTGCGCACTGTGCTGTCGTGGGATCACAGCCGCGAGCGTTGGAAGTTGGGATTAAAAGGCGGATATATCCATACTTGGATGGCCTATGATTATCGTCGTGAAATTACGAGCGGCAACTGGGCTGACATGACGCGAAGCCGCAGCAAAGTAAACACATATTTTGGGCAAGCCAATGGCGAATTTAATCCGTCAAAAAAATGGTATTTTACGGCCAATCTATCTGCACACCAACACTTTGTGCGTTCGGAAGATAAAAATATAATTCTTCAGGACGGAGACAAGGCCATAGTTGGATATGATAAAGGTAGAATAGAGCTTTCAGGTTCTGTATCGGCCAAATGGCAACCGGTTAGACCACTTGGTCTCTCCGTTGTTTTGCGTCAGGAGATGTTTGGCGACAGATGGGCACCGCTCATTCCGGCGTTCTTCGTGGATGGATTGTTATCGACCAAGGGCAATCTGATGCTTAAGGCCTCCATATCTAAAAACCATAAGTTCCCCACACTCAACGACATGTACTTTCTTCCAGGCGGTAATCCCGATTTGAAAAACGAAGGCGGTTGGACCTACGACGTTGGAGCCTCGTTCGATACCGCATGGAAAGTGCCATTTCCTGCTTCGATGGGTGGTGGCTTGACATGGTTTGACAGCCAGATAGATAACTGGATAATTTGGTTGCCGACCACTAAAGGCTTTTTCTCTCCACGCAATGTCAAGAAAGTACATGCCTACGGTACCGAAGCACGACTGAATGTGGCTTTTGAACCAATCAAAGGATGGATATTTGATTTGAACGGTTCGTATTCATGGACACCTTCGGTGAACAATGGTGAGAAAATGTCGCCGGCTGACCAATCTGTGGGCAAACAACTGCCATACGTTCCCAAACATTCTGCATCCTTGACAGGACGTCTAACATGGAAGTCGTGGAGCTTCCTTTATAAATGGGCATACTATTCGGAACGATTTACAATGTCGAGCAACGACTATACAATCAGCGGACATCTGCCTAAATACTATATGAGCAATATTTCGCTGGAGAAAAGCCTGTCGTTGCGACCTGTCGATCTTCAATTTAAACTTGCCGTCAATAATTTGTTAAACGAAGATTATCTTTCGGTGCTTTCGCGACCAATGCCGGGTGTGAATTTTGAGTTTTTCATAGGCATAACACCAAAATTTCGCAAAAAATGAACATCAAACAATTTAATAAAAAATATTTTTGGCTTTTAACTGTCATTGTTCTTATCTCGTCGTGCTCATCAAAAAACGGCAGCGAGACAATGTCGTTCGACAAGGTGGTTTACGAACCTTGCTATGCGAGCGGTTTTAAAATATATGGAGCCGAAGGGCGCGAAAGTATAAAGATAGACGTTTTCAACCCTTGGCAAGGAGCCGACAGCGTAACTACATCGTTCCTGATTGTTCGTGGCGGCGAAGATGTGCCTAATGACTATGAAGGGCAGGTACTTAGAGGCGAAGCTCGCCGTATTGTCACCATGTCGTCGACACAAATCGCCATGCTCGAGGCTGTTGACTGTCAGAATCGTGTAGTGGGAGTTTCCGGCATAGACTTTATCTCGTCGGAAAATATACAGTCGAGGCGTGAAAGTATTGGCGATTTGGGTTACGAAGGCAATGTGAACTATGAATTATTGCTGTCGTTAGAACCGGACATAGTGCTTCTCTATGGAACCATGGGCGCCAATGTGATGGAAGCAAAGCTTACCGAACTTGGAATACCCTTTATATACATAGGAGAGTATCTCGAAGAGTCACCTCTGGGCAAAGCCGAATGGGTGGTGCCAGTTGCCGAAATCGTCGGTAAGGGAAAGACGGGGATAGAATTTTTTTCCGAAATACCTGAACGATATAATGCTCTGAAAGATTTGGTGGCCGGAAATGCATCGGGTGCACCGTCCGTTATGCTAAACACGCCATATAACGATGTCTGGAACATGCCGTCGACAAAAAGCTATATGCCGCAGCTCATTGCCGATGCCGGAGGTGATTACATTTATAAAAAAAATACGGGAAATACTTCAATGCCCATTGATATTGAAGAAGCATATATGCTTGCTTCACAGGCAGATCTGTGGCTGAATGTGGGGCAGGCACACTCGCTCGACGAAGTGAAAGCTATGAGTCCCAAGTTTACCGACGTGGCGTGCTTACGCAATGGAAATGTATATAATAACAATGCCCTCACTAATGCCGGAGGAGGCAACGAATTTTTCGAAACTGCAGTTGTGAGGCCCGACATCGTGCTGCGCGACTTGATTAAAATTTTTCATCCCGAACTTATTGAGGAACAGTTAGTGTACTATATAAAGCTTAAATGAGAAGAAGAAATACCATATTACTATCCATACTGAGTTGCGTTGCCATTGTCTTTTTTGTTATCGACATGACGGTGGGCACAGCCAGGATTCCCGTGAGCGAGGTGTGGAACGCCCTCACCGGTGGAGACTGCCCGCCGGCTACCGCTAAGATAGTAATCCACATAAGGCTTGTCAAAGCCGTTGTAGCATTGTTGTCGGGTGCTGCATTGTCGGTCAGCGGTCTGCAGATGCAGACCCTTTTCCGCAATCCTCTTGCCGGCCCCTATGTGTTGGGCATAAATTCCGGAGCGAGCCTCGGGGTGGCTCTCGTTGTCCTTGCCGGGGTTGGATCATCGCTCGGACTTGTGGGAGCAGCGTGGATAGGAGCCGCAGTGGTGCTTGTGATAATAGCTGCCGTGGCTCGGCGAATAAAAGATATAATGGTCATTCTTATCTTAGGCATGATGTTTTCGTCGGGAGTTGGTGCTGTAGTTCAGATTCTTCAATATCTAAGCCGCGAGGATGCTTTGAAGACATTCGTTGTATGGACCATGGGATCACTGGGTGATGTCACCGCAGCTCAGCTTGCCATTCTTGGGCCTGCCGTGCTTGTCGGTCTGTTTGTGGGTGTGCTTGCAGTGAAGCCCCTCAACCTTCTGCTTCTTGGCGAGGACTATGCACGCAGCATGGGACTTGATCTGCGTCGTTCGCGCTCCATCATCTTCTTGTCCACAACGTTGCTTGCCGGGTCGGTGACAGCCTTTTGCGGCCCTATAGGCTTCATAGGCCTTGCCATGCCGCATGTCACACGTTTTATATTTAAAAACTCAGACCACCGTATTTTGCTACCCGGTACGATATTAACCGGGGCTATAGTGCTTATGCTGTGCGATATAGTTTCAAAAACCTTTACGCTGCCCATCAATGCCATAACAGCATTGCTTGGCATACCCATTGTGGTGTGGGTGGTGCTTCGAAATAAATCGATATGATAGAACTCAGAGACCTTTCGATTGCTTTCGGCAGCCGTGTGTTGCTGTCGAATGTCAATGCACATTTCGAACAGGGTCGCCTCACAGCCCTTATAGGACGTAACGGCAGCGGCAAATCGACACTTCTGCGCGCAATAGGGGGAATTGACAGCAATTATGAAGGTCAGATTCTCCTTGAGGGCCAAGACCTTACAAAGATGTCGACATCCGCACTTGCACGTACTTTAGCTTTCGTCACTACCGAGCGAACGCGTATAACAAATTTGCGGTGCGAAGATCTGGTGGCTTTAGGGCGCGCCCCATACACTAATTGGATAGGAACTCTTCAACCTCGGGATAAAGAAATCATTACACGTTCTCTTCGTGCCGTAGGTATGGAAGCATACGCTCTTCGTACACTCGACAAGATGAGTGATGGAGAATGTCAACGTATTATGATTGCGCGAGCGCTGGCACAAGACACACCGGTCATTCTACTCGATGAGCCAACATCGTTTCTTGACCTTCCCAACAGATATGAGCTATGCAGCCTGCTTGCAAGGCTTGCCCGCGACGAAAACAAATGCATTGTCTATTCTACCCATGAGCTTGACATTGCATTGAAGCTATCGGACAAGATAGCCTTGATTGATACGCCTCATTTACAGTGCAGAGCTGCCGACGATATGGGAACGCAAAGTTATATCCAAAATGTTTTCAATCTCGAAAGATGGAATCTTACGCTGTAGAATATTTCACCCAAGAGGTTGAAGCTGCAGAATATGTCGAAGATTATCGCGATGCAGCAAGATTTATGGAGGCATGCCGTCAGTGTCCAAACTATGGTCGCAGCTGGGCTTGTCCGCCATTTGAGTTTGATATAGAAGCTGTTTTGGGACAATATAACAAGGTTCGAATATTTGCAGCAAAAATAGCTCCTTTGTGCAACTCCTTGCCTTTATCTGCGGCTCAAGAACTTATAAAGCCTGAAAGAATAAAAATGGAGGACTACCTGCTTGAACTTGAAAAGAAACTCGGAGGAAGGGCGTTTTCCTATATCGGTAAATGTCTTCATTGCGCAGGTCCTTGTCAGCGCATTGATGGAAAGCCGTGTTGTCATCCCGACAAAGTACGACCATCGCTCGAATCGTTCGGTTTCGATATAGCCAAAACATTAAGCGACCTCTTCGGTATAGAATTGAGATGGGGTGCAGACAGCAAATTGCCTGAATATCTTGTTATTGTAGGAGCTGTTTTTTTCTAATCCAATGAACTAAACAGCCTCATGGACATGGAGAATGTCCATGAGGCTTAACGATTCAACGGAGGATTAATTCACTTTGAAGCGGGTGCAACCGTCGGTGAAGAAAGCCACAATCTGGCGAGCTGCAGCTAAACCGGCATTTAGATTTGCTTCGGCTGTCTGAGCTCCGCTTTTCTTGGGAGTAAAGAACACTCGGTCGGCAAATTTCTCAACAAGCACATCGGCATTACCGGGTTTGACATCTGCAAAATATTTTATGTCGGGACGCTCGGTGAGCACTTCTTCGAGTTCAGCCTCGTTGATAACTTCTTTGCGCGCGGTGTTGATGAGAATGCCGCCTTTGGGCAGTCGTGAAATCAATTCACGGCCGATGCTGCCTGCGGTTTCGGCTGTTGCAGGTATGTGGATCGACACAATGTCGTTGTTTGCATATAGCTCTTGGAGCGATGATGCCGGTGTCACCCCACTGTCAATCATGAGTTGAACGGGAGCATAGGGGTCGATTGCTGAAATTTTCATGCCAAAACCTTTGGCAAGATTTGCCACGTGTCGGCTTACTTGGCCAAACGCCTGCAGACCGAGACGTTTTCCGGAAATTTCAAAGCCTGTCGAACCACTATATTTGTTGCGTGCAGCCATGATTG
This sequence comes from uncultured Muribaculaceae bacterium, assembly GCA_910584495.1. Classification (GTDB taxonomy): domain Bacteria; phylum Bacteroidota; class Bacteroidia; order Bacteroidales; family Muribaculaceae; genus CAG-873. Next base: position 25,959 of record CAJUAR010000026.1, on the reverse strand, counting down.
CAAGACCGATAACAAGCTCGGCCACTGCGTTGGCATTCTGTCCGGGAGTGTTTTCAACAACAATTCCTGCAGCTGTTGCAGCCTTGAGGTCGATATTGTCGTAGCCGGCACCTGCGCGCACAATAATTTTTAGCTCTTTGGCAGCATCAATCAATGTAGCATCGACAATGTCGCTGCGCACTATTAGTGCGTTTGCATCGGCGGCAGCTGCACGAAGCTCGGAAGCGTCTTTATATTTCTCGATGATGGCAAAAGTGTGGCCGGCATCTTCAATAATCTGTCGGATACCATTCACGGCAGTGGCCGAGAATGGTTTTTCAGTTGCTACTAATACTTTCATGGTCTATTCAATGAGTGGCTTCAAAATCGTGCATTGCTTCGATGAGCACTTTAACGCTTTGGATGGGCAGGGCGTTGTAGAGCGAGGCTCGGAAACCGCCTACCGAGCGGTGACCTTTGATGCCAACAATGCCGCGAGCTGAGCAGAAGTCGACAAAAGCACTTTCGAGCTCCTTGTATTCCGGGGTCATAACAAAGCATACGTTCATGATGGAACGGTCGGCGGCGTCGGTTACTGTGCCGGTGAACATCTTGCTGTCGTCAATTGCATTGTAGAGCAGGGTTGCTTTTTCAATGTCGCGACGTTCGAGCGCCTCAATGCCGCCAAGCTGTTTATAGTAGCGCAATGTCTGCAGGGCAGAGTAGATTGGCAGAACCGGAGGAGTGTTGAACATCGAGCCTTTCTTGATGTGGGTGCGGTAGTCGAGCATAGTCGGTATGGGACGGTCGATATGTCCAAGTGCATCTTCGCGTACAATCACCAAAGTGACTCCGGCAGGGGCAAGATTCTTCTGAGCACCGGCATAGACAGCATTGTATTTGCTGAAGTCGATTTTGCGCGAGAAAATATCGGAGCTCATATCGGCAACCAGAGGAACGGCTACATCGGGATCTGTGCGTATTTCTGTGCCGTAGATTGTGTTGTTAGTTGTGTAGTGGAAATAGTCCACATCGGCAGGTACTGTGAAGCCTTTTGGTATAAAAGTATAGCCCTCTTCTTTAGAAGAAGCAACAACATCGACATCGCCAAAAAGACGAGCTTCTTTGATGGCGTTAGAGGCCCATGTGCCGGTATCGAGATAGGCGGCTTTCTTTGCAAGGAGATTGTAGGGAATCATGCAGAACTGCATGGAGGCACCGCCGCCAAGCCAAAGCACTTCAAACCCGGCAGGGACATCGAGAATTTCTTTCACCAAGGCAGAAGCTTCGTCGATGACGGCTTGGAATTGCTTGCTGCGGTGAGAGATTTCAAGAATCGACAGCCCGGTGTCGGCAAAGTTTAGAATAGCATCAGCCGTGTTCTGAATGGTGAATTCACTCAGAATGGAGGGGCCTGCATAGAAGTTGTGTTTCTTCATAATGTGACTTTTATGTTTGACGAGTAGCTGCAGAAGCCAACAAGGCTTCGATAGCCAATGCAAATTTATAAATTGCCTTCGGAATATGCAAGTACAATGATGAAAAAAAATCTCGATTACTCAATGGAAAAATTTGCGCAGAATTTGAACATACCGAACAATATGGCGGATAGGATTGTTGATAATATGAGGTTGCAGAAATCGACAACCAAAATAAACAGAATTTGAGTTTCAACTAAAATCAACCCGCAATGTCGCAAGCACGCAGCAAAAGAAAAAACAGCACCACCGTATGGGTGGCAATAGGAGCAATATTTTTGATTATACTCCTCATCATTTGGCTCACATTTGCCGATTTGACTGGCAACACCGATGTTGCCGCTTTTTTGGCTCCATACATTGTAAATTAAAAAAACATAAGCACTATGGAAGCTTTAATGAACGTAGCACCCGGCCAGGCCGGCATATTGGTATGGATAGTATGGTTTCTGATCGGACTTTTTGAAGCCTTGATAGCCCAGAGAGTTCTTGGCGGACGGAGAATTATGTTGTTTGATATAATTATAGGTGTAGTTTTTGCACTTCTCGGCGGCTACTTCTCCATATGCAGCCTGGGCGAAACTCCGATGCAATTGTTCCTGATATCTATTCTTGCCTCAATATTTAGTGCCGGTATTATGCTTTGGATTGTAGGAGCTCTTGTAGCACATTTTACCAAAGATGAAGGTCTTGACAAATAGAAAATCGATGAAATTAGTTGGACTCAAGGCGACGCAATCCTCGGCATGAGGAGACGAGCGTGCCCTTGAGCCCTCTTTTTTTTAGCAAAATGTAAGGTAAAGTTGACTTATGATGGACGAAATGTTAAAAGTTTGCCACTTTAATAAATTTTAAACATCAAAAATTTTCGTATTCCGACAAGAAAGCTTACCTTTGCACAGTTTTTGAATCGAACAATTGTTTTATTACTAAATCAAAACGAAAATGAAAAAGTTAGTATTGATGCTCGCCGTAGCTGCCAGCATGTCTTTCTTCGCTTGTGGCAACAAAGAAGCCGCTCAGGAAGCCGAAACCACCGAACCCGTAGCTGTTGAAGAAGTAGTAGCTGCTACTGTTGACAGCATAGCTCCCGACAGCGCAGCCGTAGCTGTTGAAGGTGAAGTAGTAGAAGCTGCTCCCGAAGCTGCTAAATAAATAGCACTAACACAAACTGACACAATCGCCCGAAGGATTTTCCTTCAAGCGATTGTTTTTTTATGCCGATTTTTTGCTATCTTTGTCGTCATGAAACACGGATTTCTTCGCATAGGGGCAGCAGCACCGGTGGTGACTGTTGCTGATACGGCAAATAATGCCAAGAATATCAAAGAATTGATGCAGCAAGCGCACGACCATTTAGTAGATGTGCTTGTTTTTCCCGAATTGAGCATTACAGCTTATACCTGCGCAGACCTTTTCCACAACAGGATGCTGTTGGACGGTGCTCTTGCGGCATTGGCCGACCTTCTTGCATTTTCGGAATCATTGCCGGGCATGCTTACATTTATAGGGATGCCTATGCTCAACGATGGACTGCTCTTCAATTGCGCAATTGCCGTGTGCGAAGGACGTATAGTTGCCGTTATTCCTAAAACATATCTACCCAACTACAACGAGTTCTACGAAAAACGTTGGTTTCAATCGGGCAATACTGTCACTTTGCCAATAGTTAATCTTTGCGGCGACGAAGTGCCTTTTGGTAACGATATAGTCATTGAACATCAAGGGGTAATCGTAGGGGCTGAAATTTGCGAAGACTTATGGACACCGATCCCACCGAGCTCCAGACTCGCCGTAGCCGGGGCCGAAGTACTTGTAAATTTATCAGCAAGCGACGACCTGATTGGGAAATATCAATATCTTACCGAACTGGTTAAACAACAGTCGGCTCGCTGTGTTGCCGCCTACGCCTATGCCTCGGCCGGTTTTGGCGAATCGTCGACCGACCTTGTGTTCGATGCCAAACTCATGGTTTGTGAAAATGGTAAGATGCTCTCTGTCAACGAACGTTGGAAAACAGGCAATCAGCTTGTTTACGCCGATGTCGATGTCGAGGCTCTGCGCCGCGACCGTATGCACAACGGTTCGTTTGCCGATTGTCGCACATGGAACCCAACAGAACTGAGACTTGTAAGTTCGGCCTCAAATACTTTCCAGCTAAAGGATTGGGAATTGTGCCGCACTGTAGATCCGCATCCTTTTGTCCCTGCCGACAAAGAACGACGCATGGCGCGGTGCGAAGAAATTTTAAATATTCAGGCTGCCGGATTGGCCAAACGACTTGATGCCACCCATTGCCGAAGGTTGGTTGTTGGCATTTCCGGCGGTCTCGACTCTACGCTTGCCTTGCTGATAGCCACACGAGCTTTCGACCGTCTTGGTCTTGACCGCAAGGGCATTGTTGGAATCACAATGCCCGGTTTCGGCACCACCGGCCGCACACACAACAATGCAGTGGCTTTGATGACAGCTCTTGGTGCGGAGCAGCGCGAAATTTCAATAGCCAAAGCTGTAAACCAACATTTTGCTGATATTGGCCACAATCCGGAGGAGACCGATGTAACATACGAGAACAGCCAGGCCCGCGAGCGGACCCAGATATTGATGGATGTAGCAAACCAGGTTGAAGGCATGGTATTAGGCACCGGCGACCTTTCGGAACTTGCACTCGGCTGGGCCACCTACAATGGCGATCACATGTCGATGTACGGTGTCAACACCGGAGTTCCCAAAACTCTCGTGCGCTATCTCACAGAATATTTTGCCGAAATAACAAGCAACGAAGACGAACGCCTTGCATTGCTCGACATTATTGATACACCCATCAGCCCCGAGCTGATACCGGCAGCGGCCGACGGCACTATCAAGCAGAAAACGGAGGATCTTGTAGGACCATACGAACTTCACGATTTCTTCCTCTACTATGTGCTTCGCTATGGTTTTTCGCCCGGACGCATCTATCTGCTTGCCCAAACGGCGTTTAAAGGTATTTATGATGATGCCACCATTCTCAAATGGGAGAAAACGTTTTTCCGCCGCTTCTTCAACCAGCAGTTCAAACGTTCATGCCTTCCGGATGGACCCAAGGTTGGCAGCGTATGTTTGTCGCCACGCGGCGATTGGCGTATGCCGTCCGATGCCTCTTCGGCTTTGTGGCTCAAAGAATTAGAAACACTCTGAGCACAATCAGCTGATTTGGCTCCAGTCGACAGTGCGGTTGGAGATAAGCTTCAGGGCCTGCGCAAAACGTGCATTTTCCGGCATAGATAGGTCGGGGTCGGCATCGAGAAGTGTTTCAGAAGCTCTACGTGCCAGCTGAATAATTTGTCCGTCTTGGGCCAGATTGGCTATTTTGAGATCAAAAGGCAAGCCGCTCTGCATAGTTCCTTCGATGTCGCCCGGGCCGCGCATGCTCATATCGGCTTCGGCAATGACAAAACCATCTGTGGTTGAAGTCATCAGTTCGAGGCGCTTACGTGTTTCGGCTGCTATCTGATATTTGGTCATCAAAATGCAATAGCTACGGTCGGCACCTCGTCCCACGCGCCCACGCAGCTGGTGAAGCTGCGAAAGTCCGAAACGCTCGGCATTTTCAATAATCATTGTTGTGGCCGAAGGAACGTTGACACCAACTTCTATAACAGTTGTGGCAACAAGCACAGAGGCTTGTCCAGAAACAAAAAGCGACATTTGAGCGTCTTTTTCAGTTGGTTTCATGCGGCCATGCACCATTGCAACTTTGTATGGAGCATAGATGCTTTGCGCAGTCTCGAAACCTTCCTCCACACTGCGAAGGTCGAGCTTTTCGTTTTCCTCAACAAGGGGATAGACAATATAGACTTGGTGACCTTGTTCAAGCTGCTTTTTGACAGACTGCACTACTGAACCTCGCGCATTGTCGTAGCGCAGCAGAGTGACAACCGGCTTACGTCCCGGAGGTAGTTCGTCAATAACAGACACATCAAGGTCGCCGTAGACTGTCATTGCAAGGGTGCGGGGGATAGGTGTCGCAGTCATCACTAATATGTGAGGCGGAATAATGCTTTTCGACCACAGACGAGCACGTTGCGCAACCCCGAAACGATGCTGCTCGTCGACAACAGCAAGTCCAAGACGAGCAAATTCAACACGGTCCTCGATAAGGGCATGAGTGCCCACGAGAATGTGTATCGTTCCATCGCGCAGACCTTCGTCTATAACTCGCCGCTGTTTGGCTTTAGTCGAACCGGTGAGCAATTCGACGCGCAGGCCGATTTTTGCAGTCATATCGTTGATGGTCTGCCAGTGCTGTGTAGCAAGGATTTCGGTGGGGGCCATGAGGCATGCTTGATAGCCGTTGTCTACGGCTAAAAGCATGGCAACAAGAGCTACCAGCGTTTTGCCCGATCCTACATCGCCCTGTACCAGGCGATTCATCTGTCGTCCGCTTATAATATCGGCACGGATTTCTTTAATAACGCGTTTCTGAGCTCCTGTTAGAGGAAAGGGTAGACATTGGTAGTAGAAATTATTGAACCATTGTCCAATATGAGGCATCAGACAACCTTGAATTTCGTCCTTCCGTTTGCGAGACCTCCTCAACATATCCACCTGGATGTAGAAAAGCTCCTCGAATTTGAGGCGTTCCCTGGCTTTTTGGAGCGATTGCGAATCGGATGGCTGGTGAATGGTGCGTATGGCAGTGTCAAGTTCCATCAGTCCTAACGATGAGAGCGTGGATGGCGGCAGCGGGTCGGTGAGCTTGTGCCTCAAAGATTTTAGAAAAGAAAGAATTACCGAATGCAACAACCGGCTTCCGATATTTCGTTTGCGCAAATTGTCTGTCAGCGGATAGACAGCCCTCACACCACCGCTTTCTTCAGCCGCTCGTGGTGTGTCAACTTCGGGATGAGTCATCTGCAACTGGCCGTTGAAACGCGAAGGCTTGCCAAAAAGCACATATTCCTCGCCGGCACGCAGTTGCGAACGAATGTTGCGCAAAGCTCTGAACCAGACACATTCCAAAGTTGCCGTGCCATCGGAGAAAAGGCCAACCAAACGCATTTTTGCCCCCTCGCCAACAGTATTGAAACTCACAAAACGCCCACGTAGCTGTACAGAGACAAAGTCGTTGGCTTCAGATTGTTGAAGACTGCGGATGTTGTAGGTCCGCGAGCGGTCGATATACGAGGCCGGAAAGTGCCGCAACAAGTCATAGGCCGTGCGTATGCCCAGCTCTTTGGCCAGTATTTCGGCACGTGAAGGGCCTATGCCCTTCACAAATTTCACATCGTAGTTGCGCAGCGAGAGCATAGATGCACTATCCTTGGTTCAGTAGTGTTTCGGCAAGAGCCAAGTCGGTGGGGTAGGTGATTTTGATTGTTTGCGGACTTCCTTCTGCAAGGTGTATTTTTGCTCCGGCATAAGTTGCGGCTACCGAAGCATCATCGGTCAATGAGGCGCTGAGTGGCATGGCACGATATGCTTCGATGATTGATGAGCCACGGAAAGCCTGAGGTGTCTGAACGGCCACAAATCGGCTGCGGTCGACAGGTTGAGCATCGGCATAGTCTGAGGTCATCAACGTATCGGTTACCGGGCGGCAAGGTATTACACATTCCACCCCGGACTGGCGTATAGTGGACAGAATATTATTGGTAACAGCCTCGACATCGACGAGCGGACGAGCTCCATCGTGGACGAGCACAATGGCTGTTTCGGTGTTTGCTTCCTCCGGCAGTGCATCGAGAGCATTACGTACCGATTGTGAGCGACTGTCGCCACCTGCGACACGGCGCGGTGATTCGAATTTGTATTCTTTGCACAGTTCATCCCACAGTTGAAAATGTGAGGGATTGAGCACGAGCACCGTGCCGGCAAAATTCCTGAGTTTGCGCAAGCGTTCAATAGCATGCATCACCACAGGTTTGCCGGCAAGGAGCTGGAATTGCTTTGGGACATCGCCGCCGCAACGACTGCCGCTGCCTGCGGCAACGACAATCGCAAAAACAGGCGACGAAGCAGGGGCTTCCTTTACCATGCAAATAAAGGATAGGCCGACATCATTTTGTTGACCTCTTTGCGAACTTGTGCAATAACGGCATCATCCTCGGGAGCGCAAAGCACGCGGTCGATGAGTTGTGCAATGACAGGCATCTGTTCGGTTTTAAGGCCGCGTGTGGTGACGGCAGGAGTTCCCAGACGAATGCCGCTGGTCAAGAAGGGCGAACGGCTGTCGAAAGGCACCATATTCTTGTTGGCCGTAATATCGGCTGCAACAAGCACACGTTCGGCCAGTTTGCCGGTGAGTTCAGGGAACTTGGTGCGCAAGTCGATGAGAATGCAATGGTTGTCGGTGCCACCGGAAACGATTTTGTAGTCCATTTTTGCAAGAGCTTCGGCAAGAGTGCGGGCATTGTCACGCACCTGTAGCTGGTAGGTTTTCCACGAGGGCTGAAGAGCTTCGTGGAAAGCAACAGCTTTGGCCGCGATAACATGTTCGAGCGGTCCGCCTTGAGTACCCGGGAACACAGCCGAATCGAGAAGCGACGACATCATGCGGATTTCTCCCTTGGGAGTTTTCTTTCCCCACGGATTTTCGAAGTCCTTGCCCATGAGGATGATGCCGCCACGCGGACCGCGGAGAGTTTTGTGAGTAGTCGAAGTGACAATGTGGGCGTATTTGATTGGGTTGTCGAGCAGACCGGCAGCTATGAGACCTGCAGGGTGTGCCATGTCAACCATGAAGATTGCGCCAATTTTGTCGGCAATACTGCGCATGCGTGCATAGTTCCATTCGCGGGTATAAGCACTGGCACCGCCAATAATCAGTTTGGGGCGTTCGCGCAGAGCAGTTTCTTCCATTTGGTCGTAGTCCACAAGGCCGGTTTCGGCATCGACATTATATTCAAGAGCCTGAAAAACGAGACCGGAAAAATTGACGGGGCTTCCGTGGCTCAGGTGTCCGCCGTGACTGAGGTTGAGCCCCATGAATTTATCGCCGGGTTTGAGACAAGCCATAAACACAGCCATGTTGGCCTGTGCGCCCGAATGTGGTTGTACATTGGCATATTCTGCGCCAAAAAGTTCTTTAACACGCTCAATGGCAAGGCTTTCTACTTGGTCGACAACAGCGCATCCGCCGTAGTATCTGCGTCCGGGATAGCCTTCGGCATATTTGTTGGTTAGGCATGAACCCATAGCAGCGAGCACTTCGTCGCTCACATAGTTTTCCGAAGCTATAAGTTCGATGCCATCGGACTGACGACGGTATTCGGCGTTGATGAGGTCGAAAATCGCTGTATCTTTTTCCATAGCTGAATGATGAATTTTTATGATAATTTGTTAGCTGTTATTTTTTATTTTTTTTGACAGAGAACCCGAATGTTCCCAGTTTGTTGCCCTGAGCGAAATACGCTCCGTGGCTGTAGCTCATCAGACCGGCTTTTTCAAGTTCGAACTTTCCTGTCTTGGCATCCATATAACGGTCGTCGGCAAGAACGTTGAGCACCTCGGCAATGAAGAGGTGATGTGTGCCAAGTTCGATTATGCTCTTCACCGCACACTCAATGGACAAGGGCGATTCGTCGACAGCCGGACACTCAACGGCCACACCCGGATATGGATGAAGACCGGACAATTGCCATTTGTCGCAGTCACGGCCTGAGCGCACGCCGCATAAATCGGTGGCTCGAGCCATGGCAGAGGTGGTGAGGTTGGCGGTGAATTGCATATTACGCTTGATAATGTCGTAGGAGTAACGTTCGGGGCGCACAGAGATGGAAAGCATGGCCGGGTCGGAACAGATGTTTCCGGTCCAAGCCACGGTGATGAGATTGGAGCGCAAGGCATCGCCACAGCTCACAAGCACTGCCGGTGCAGGGTAGAGTTGATTGCCTGGGCGCCAGACGTGCTTCATTGTTTTAATGGGTCAATGCCGAGTGCGCGAGTGATTATGGCCTGACGGGCATACACGCCGTTGCGGGCTTGCTCAAAATAGTAGGCCTTGTCAGTGTCATCGACATCTTCGGCAATTTCGTTTACGCGTGGAAGCGGATGAAGAATGCGCATATTGTCCTTGGCATTCATAATCATGTCGGCACGGAGAGTGTAGCAATCCTTGACACGTTCATAGGCTTCGGGGTCTTTGAAACGTTCGCGCTGAACGCGTGTCATGTATATAATGTCGCTCTTGTTGATAACGTCCTGGTCGAACTCGCGCTGTACGTGGAACTCAATACCATTGTCGCGGCACAGCTGCAGATACTGTTCTGGCATTGCGAGTTCGTCGTCGCAAACGAAATAGAAAACAGGCTTGAAGAAACGCATTGCTGTGACGAGCGAATGGACAGTGCGGCCATATTTAAGGTCGCCAACCATTGTTATGGTCAGACCTTCGAGCTTGCCCTGTGTCTTGAGGATAGAGTAGAGGTCGAGCATTGTTTGCGAAGGATGCTGGTTTGCACCGTCACCGGCATTGACAATAGGCGTTTGGGTAACGCTTGTGGCATATTCGGCAGCTCCTTCAATGAAATGGCGCATTACAATGAGGTCGGCATAGTTGGATACCATTTTAATGGTATCCTTCAGTGTCTCGCCTTTTGAAGTGCTCGATGTGGCTGCATCGGAAAAGCCAATAACACGGCCTCCGAGACGGTTGACAGCTGTTTCGAAACTCAAGCGTGTCCGCGTTGAAGGTTCAAAGAAAAGGGTAGCCACAATTTTGCCATCGAGCAGATGACTATTAGGGTGTCCCTCGAAGTAACGAGTACGGTCGAGAAGGGCGAGTATGTCTTCGCGGCTCAGGTCGTTGATTGCGACAAGACTGTTTGGGTTCATACAATTTGTTATAGATAATGTTTCTTATATCGAAAGACGACGGAGGGTGTTGAGAAGCTCGCGGTTGATGGGCTTGTCGTTTTTGATGGCCTTGGAGAAAGGCACATAGACAATCTCATCGTTCTTGATACCTATCATCACATTGCGCTGGTCTTCGGTGAGGGCATCGATGGCTGCGGTACCCATGCGCGAGGCAAGTATGCGGTCGTGGGCTGTGGGAGAACCGCCGCGCTGGAGATGGCCAAGTATAGACACTCGTACATCATAGCCCGGATATTCGTTCTTGACACGTTCGGCAAGGCCCATGGCTCCGCCGGTAACAGGGCTTTCGGCCACAAGAACAATCGACGAGTTCTTGCTCTTGCGGAAACCGTTTTGGATCAGCTCTGCCAATTGGTCGACCTCGGTCGAGATTTCAGGAATAATGGCAGCTTCTGCACCTGATGCTATCGCACCGTTAAGAGCAAGAAAACCGGCATCGCGGCCCATGACCTCGATGAAAAACAGGCGTTCGTGGCTGGTGGCAGTGTCGCGAATCTTGTCCACACATTGCATGATGGTGTTCAACGCAGTGTCGTAGCCGATGGTTGTATCAGTTCCATAGAGGTCGTTGTCGATAGTACCGGGGAGACCAATAATCGGCAGATTGAATTCGTTGGCGAAAATACGGGCACCGGTCAGCGAGCCGTCGCCGCCGATAACAACAAGAGCGTCGATTTCGTGACGGCGTACCACATCGTAAGCAAGCTGCCGGCCTTCGGGTGTCTGGAACTCCTTGCAACGTGCCGTTTTCAGGATAGTTCCGCCTTGTTGGATGATGTTTGATACATTTTGAGTTTTGAAATCTACAATCTCATCGGTAATGAGACCACGGAAGCCGCGGTATATACCTTTGACTTTTAGACCGTTGAAGATAGCCGAACGAGTAACGGCACGAATAGCGGCATTCATTCCCGGAGCATCACCCCCCGAGGTCAGTATACCTACGCATTTAATTTCTGCCATGGTTATGAACTTTTATTTTTACTCCGCAAAATTACGCATTTTTATCCATTGGAGCAAACGAAAATGCAATAACAACCATTGCGCAAAATAAACAGCACATATGGTCAATAACATCGAATATCAACAACGAATCTCTTCGATATTCATTGTCAGAAGAATAATTCCGGTTTGCGTGGTTTAGAGTTCTGGGCACAAAATATTTTTCCTGCCGTGACATACATGATACCCTTGAACTTACGGGCATGAGTGCCGCAGACGGCTATGCAGCGACAGCATGTGATGCACTTGTCCTTATCTGTTGCCAGACTCACAGGGTCGATAGCCCCAATCGGACACTCACGCGCACATACACCGCATGAGCGGCACTCATTTTCATCGGTCTGAGGTCGAAGCGGAATCGCACCAGGTTTCTTGTAAGGTCGGTTTCCATTGATAGTAGATATATCCATTTTGCCTGACCCCTTGGCTCTTTTGATAAAATCTATCGCAATCGCCATGTCCGAAGCATCAGGTCTTCCATTTGCGACCTTAGGGAATATGCAGTGTTGGGCGATGAACGCTCCAGCCGCCACAACCTCAAAACCGTCTTCTGCAGCAATATCTGCCAATTCAAGCAAAGCATCGTCGTAATCACGGTTGCCATAGACAACGGCGACAATAGCTTTCATTCCATGACCGTCAATCTGACGGAACAGGTCTGCCGCCATAGGCGGTATGCGTCCGGCATATACCGGAGCAAGCATCAGCACTGTATCTCCGGGCACTAGATCATACTCAACTTCACATGGCCCGTGAGTCAAATCTATAAGGTGGGATTCTTCTCCAAAGGCTTCTGCCATCACCTTAGCGTATTTGCGCGTAGTGTCAGACGGACTAAAAAAGAATGTATGCAGCATAGTCATTTATCGCGCTTATGCACAAATTTAATTCATCCAATCGGAAAATTTTTATCTATTGCAGCAAAGGAAACTTGTAATTATGGAGTTTGCTGATTTATTTCACAAAGATGTTTGTCAGAGGGACATTCCATCCTTCGAGGATGAAGTTAGCTTTGGATGCCGGAGAGGGGAGACGGCATGATATTGTGCGGCTGCGGCCCGGTTCGATGGAGAAGAAGTTGTCGCTCCACCATGTTGGAACAATGAGATTGCCATCGTCATCGAGTGCTGCCATACGGTTGAAGAAAGCAACTGTATTGGATTGATTCTCGAGTGTAAAAATCACGGTTTCGCCATTGCGTGAGGCCGTGACAGCCGGTTTGACTCCCGGAAGCTTGTTCAATGCCGAAAAATTGGCATGTTGTTTTACGGGGGTAATATACCATTTGTTGTATTCCCAGTCGAGGATGTCACTGTCGGGGCTTAACACATAGAAATTTTCGGCTACGATTCTGTCATTATCAGAAAGTTCGAGAAAAACATATTGCAACTCGGCAGGATTCTCGACCTCGAAAACCTCTTGCACGGTGTAGGGATCGACAGTGACAAAAGTTTCGTTATTGATTGCCTCGGCGCCATGAAGGGGGTAACGGCGCATTGAGGCTTTCAATGTTTTTGCGGAGGAACTTTCGTTTACAGCCACCACTTTTTTCTTGGCATAATCGTAGATGAGCTGCAACGGAGCATTGGAGTGGCGGAGGGAGTAGTAGGCAGATGTGGGTACAAGATAATGGTCGTAGAGCTGCCAGTAAACCTTCGGCCATGCCGAGTTGAACATCCATTGCACAATGCCTGTGGTTCGAGGTATGTTGGCACGGAAAGCCTCGAACATGGTGCGGGTACCGTCGTAGTTAACCCACTCGGCTTTGCGGAGATAATCATCGAAATCGCGCGCGCCGCCATAGCGTTTGTCAATCACCTGGTTAAGGACATCGAGATTGTTCATCAGGTCGGAAGCTGTGCAATGGTAATTCCATGTTTCGCTCAGTGGCCAAATGCTGTCGGCGGGAATCATTTTCTGAATAGATTCTTTTTGAGGAAGTTGGGCTCCGATACCTGTTTCGGTATTCCATCCCCAGGCTCCACCAGGAGCCATAGGATCGTACCAATAGCATGGAGCAACATAGTCGTATGGACCGGCCATTTTTGTGCCTGAATGGCCGGAAAAATCGCTCACACGCTGTTTGGCCGAAGTAATATATGGACGGTCATCGAGGGGAATGAGGACACGCCGGTATTTTTCTTCAAGTTCGGGACGAGGCATAACGTCGGAGCCTACAAACCAAGCAATTATCGACGGATGGTTTCTTAGCCATGCCACCTGGTCGCCAAATGAGCGGGCGATGAGTTTCTGGTCGTCTTCTTTAACGATACAGCCATATTTGTCGTTGGGCGCGCCAAAATAATTTTCCCATTCCCACTGGCAACTCCAACCGGTGAGGACCATCAGCCCCAAGCTGTCGCAAAGATCGTAGATGTGCTCGGACGTTCCCCAAATATTTTCGAAACGAAGGGAGTTCAGGCCCATGTCGCGTGCATAATTAGCTTCGATTCGGTTGCGAGAGCTGTCGTTGCGAAGGAAAATATCGTCGGTCCATCCGGCGCTGCGAAGGAGCACGGGCTTGCCGTTGATTTTGAATCCTCGTTGATTTTCGGCGGTGAGATACGATTCAACTTCGCGGATGCCGAACTTCACTGTTGTCACATCCGATACTTTGCCATTGCATTCAAACGAGAGCTCCATGTTGTGGAGATTTTGAGGACCAAGATTGTTTGGCCACCAGAGCTGAGGATTAGCAATGTGAAGTTGGGGATACTCGGCTGCAATCATGTCGATTGTGTTGCTTCCGGGACGCAGATAAACCTGTTTGGAGATTTCTTGTCCGTCGAATTTTGCTTTCAAAACACCATTGACTGGTTTGGCCGATTTGTTGACTAAAGTAGCTTCTACCGACAGCCAGGCTTCGTGGAGCGTGCGCTTGTTGACTTTGCTCTTCACTGCGGGATTGGTTATCGCCACATCGTTTGTCACATTTAGCCAGATGGGGCGGAACAGGCCCATGTTTTCATCGGCCGGCCGCGGATTCCAGTCCACAAAACCGATGTTGGGTTCGCCCTTTTGCGCACGGCTCACCATAAGGGCGACTTTATTATTTCCCGGCACAACATACTTGCTGATGTCGATGGAATGTTGACGGAACGGCCCATAAATCTCATCGGCTTTGGCAACAAGTTTGCCGTTTACCCATACATCAGCCCGGTAGCTAAGACCGTCCAGTTCTAACGATACTTTGCGGGCGGTATCTTCCTTAGATAATGAGAATGTCGTTCTCCACCACCATGGCACATCGAAACGGCTGCGGTCTAAGCTTTTATAGTTCTCGCCATTGAGCAAGTCTGAAGGGAAAACATGGTTGTCCATAAGCACGCCCATAGCCGTAGACGGCACCGTAGCATCGAGCCAGCCGGCGTTGTCGGGCAGTTTTGAACCATCGTAACCGACAATAGCGGATGATTGCATTTGCCAGTTGTTATAGAGTTGTGTTTTTATTGCTTGGGCAGTATTTGATGCCAACGACAAAGCCGCAGCAAGAAAAAGGGCTGTATTTGTTTTCATAATGCAGATGCCCCAAGGATAGCGACATCCTTGAGCTTAGAGGTTTCTATTTTGAGATTCAAGAGGCTTGAGGGATAGGGGAAGGTGGCAAGTTCGGCAAGCATCGAGGGTGCAAAGTACTTGTATGCCGAAGAAATGCCGCCTCCAAAAACGACCATTTCCGGGTCGTAGGCAAAAAGGACAGCTTTGACAAGGTTGCCTACATGCCTGCCGTACACACCCCAGATGTCGAGAGCTTTTGAGCCGCCGTTTGCAGCTGCTTGGGCTGCATCTTTGCCGCTGATACCGTATTCGCGTTCAAAAAACACACTGCTGCACCAATATTCGAAATTATGGCCGCCCATATATGGCAGCTCGCCAATTTCGCCGGCGCCGGTGTTGCGACCGGAATGGAGTTCGCCATTGAGAATAAGACCGCTGCCCACTCCTGTGCCGAGCGTTATGCCGACAAGCGAACGACATTTGTTCCCGCAGCCAAAACGTTGCTCGCCAAGAGCAAAACAGTTTGCATCGTTGTTGACTTGCACGGGGATGTCAAAATGCTTTTCGAGATAATCTTTGATGTGAACTTCCTGCCACGAAGGGATATTGGTTGCATTGTAAACAATACCCCGCACCGAATCCACAAGCGATGGCACGCCAATACCGATTGAAGACACCCCGGGGATTATTAAATGGCTGACGAGGGTTGATATGGCCTGGAGAACGATTTCAGCTTTGTCTGTCGAAGGACAAGGCATTAATTCCTTACGGATTATTTTGCTGTCCTCCACCAGGCCTACTCTGATATTAGTTCCTCCTAAATCTATACCTATTTTCATAATAATCGTTGTGAAAAATGCTGTAGAACTGCAGTAGTGCAAAGATAAGCTTTTTTTCTGTGTCAGCAAAAAAAACAGGTCGTCATAACACATGCTATGACGACCTGAAATTATTTGGTTGAAATTTTACCAGATAATCACTCGTTCGCTTTCGGGGAGGAACATTGGCTGACCCTCGGTGATGTTGAAAGCTTCGAAGAAAGGCTGCAGGTTGCGGAGGGATGCGTTAACACGCCAACGGCCAAGAGAGTGAGGGTCGTTCTGTGTACGCGACAGTACTTCTTCAGGACGGATGTTTCCGGCCCAAACATTGGCGTATGCAAGATAGAAACGCTGGTCGGGAGTGAAACCGTCGATAACGGGAGCCTCCTGTCCATTGAGCGAATTGAGATAAGCAGTGTGCGCAACACGCAGACCGCCCTGGTCGGCGATGTTTTCGCCAAGGGTAAGACGACCGTTGGCGTGAACACCCGGAGCGACTTCAATGCTGTCGAACTGAGCGACAAGTTTGTCGGCAACTTCGTTAAATGCTTTTGCATCGGCTTCTGTCCACCAGTTTGCAAAGTTGCCGTCTTTGTCGAACTGACGGCCCTGATCGTCGAATCCGTGCGTCATTTCATGACCAATAACCACGCCTATAGCACCATAGTTGACAGCATCATCGGCTTCGGGATCGAAGAACGGAGGTTGGAGAATGCCGGCGGGGAAACAGATTTCGTTCGTAGTCGGGTTGTAGTAGGCATTGACGGTTTGTGGCGACATATACCAACGAGTGCGGTCCACGGGCTTGCCATAGTCTGCATTGTTATAGTCCTGGTTGAATAGTATTGCATTCTGAACGTTTTTCCAATAAGAAAGCTCAGGGTCTATTGTCAGGGCAGAGTAGTCTCGCCATTTGTCGGGGTAGCCGATTTTTACAGTGAATGCTGCGAGTTTTTCTTTGGCACGTGCTTTGGTGGTATCGCTCATCCATGTGAGATTTTCGATATGTTGGCCGAGAGCTGTCTGCAAATTGCCGACCAATGTGAGCATTTTTTCTTTAGAGCTTGCAGGAAAGTGTTTCTCGACGTAGAGCTCGCCAAGAGCTTCGCCAAGAATGCTATTTGGAACTGCGAGCGAGCGTTTCCATCGCGGCTGCTGCTGTTCAACACCCGAAATGACTTTGTCAAGTTCGAAAGCGGCATTGATGAATTCGTCGCTGAGATAAGGAGCTGCCGAACTCATATAGGAAGCTGCGACATAGTCGCGGAGGGCCTGTTCGTCGGCCTCCTTGAGGACTTTCGACACTGTTGCATAGTAGGCAGGCTGACCGACAATCACAGAGTCGACTTTGAGTTTCTGCAAGTCGAAATAGTGGCTGAGGTCTACATTGGGATATTCCTTGGCTAGCTGGGCCACCGAAGTGGGGTTGTACTGGGCTTCGATATTTCGCAGCTCGGTACGTGTCATCTGGTTTTTAGCCAGCTCGGTTTCTATGGCCATAACATTGTCGGTGAAGCGTTTTGTCTGTGCTTCGTCATAGCCGATGAGTTTGGCAAGAGTGGTAAGATAGGTAGTATAAGCTTTGCGGATAGTTTCAGCGCGTTCGGTCTGGTCGGTGTAGTAATCGCGGTTTCCTAGTCCAAGACCACCTTGAGCCCAGTACATTGCATTTTTGTCGGCATTTGCCAGATCGGCTTCAACACCAGTTCCGAAGAAAGCATCCACACCGGGCATGGTTGCGATGAGGTCAATAATTTTTTCACGTGGAGTCTCGGCAATAATAGCGAGGTCTTCGACAATAGGAGCTACACCGTCATTGTTAAGGCGCACACTGTCGAGCCCCATCTTATAGAGGTCGGCCACCTTTTGAGCATTTGTGCCGGCTGCATTGTCGGCTTTTGCAAGTTCTTCGACAAGGTCACGGACTTGTTCACGATTGTTTTCGCCAAGAGCATCGAAAGTTCCGAAGCGCGAATACTCAGGCTTCAGTGGATTGGCCTTCATCCATCCACCGCAGGCATAGTCGTAAAAATCGTCGCCGGGAGCCACCGAAGTGTCGAGGTTTGCGGCATCGATACCTTTGGGTTCTGCAGCCGAACGCGAGCAAGAGCTTGCGCCAAACATAACCAGAGTACCAAGGGCTACTAACATAGTTTTGTTCATATTATATTGATTTATAAAGTTTAATTCAACTGTTATTTGTCGTACTGTTCTTTAAGTTTATCATATTCCTGCTGTGCTATTTCCCAGATACTCATGGCATTTTCAACTTCTTTCGAAGCTTTGGCATGAGCTTCGAAAATTTCCGGAGACACATCGCCGGCAGCAATCTTTGTTTCAATTTCGGCAAGCTCGGCTTCGCGGCGTCCTACTTCGTTTTCGGCATCTTCGGCCTTCTTGGCTTGGCGTTTTAGGGCTTTATCACGTTCGCGTTGCTCGTTATAGGTAAGCTTTCGAGCATTGTTTTCGGTTTTTAAATTTGTTTTTTCCGGAACACTCTCGGCTTCTTTTCTGGTCATTTCCTTTGCAGGCTGGCGTTGTTGTGACAGTTCGAGTTCGTGAAGGTTGGACAGTCTTTTCTTTTCGAGGAACTCATAGATTCCACCAAGACATTCGCGCACTTTGCCACCACCGAATTCATAGACTTTGTCTACCAGACCGTCGAGAAACTCACGGTCGTGGCTCACAACAATCACAGTTCCGTCGAAATCGGCAATGGCTTGTTTGAGCACATCTTTGCTGTTCATATCCAGGTGATTAGTGGGCTCGTCGAGAATTAGGAAGTTGACGGGTTCCAAAAGGAGTTTGATCATTGCCAGCCTGGTTTTTTCCCCGCCGGACAGAACTTTGACCTTCTTGTCCGAAGCTTCGCCGCCAAACATAAAGGCACCGAGAATATCACGGATTTTAAGACGTATGTCGCCCACTGCCACACGGTCGATGGTGTCAAACACGGAGAGTTCACCGTCGAGCAACTGTGCCTGGTTTTGCGCAAAATAACCAATTTTGACGTTGTGACCCAGCCGAAGTGTACCGGTGAACGGAATCTCGCCCATGATGCATTTCACCAAGGTTGATTTGCCTTCTCCGTTCTTGCCTACAAAGGCCACTTTATCGCCTCGACGAAGTGTGAATGTAGCATGATCGAAAACCTGATGGTCGCCATAGGCTTTGCCAAGGTCATCAATAATGAGAGGAAAGTCGCCTGACCGAGGTGCGGGAGGAAAGCGCAGACTAAGCCGCGAATTGTCGACTTCGTCAACTTCTATTCGTTCAATCTTGGCAAGCTGCTTGATGCGGCTTTGAACCTGCACTGATTTTGTGGCCTTATAGCGGAAACGCTCAATAAATTCTTCAGTGTCGGCAATCTGTTTTTGCTGGTTGCGGTAGGCTCGGAGCTGTTGTTCGATTCGTTCGGCACGCAAAACTACGAAATGTGAATAGTTGACATTATAATCGTAGATTTTGCCAAGCGAAATTTCGATGGTGCGGTTGGTGACGTTGTCGATAAAGGCTCGGTCGTGGCTTACCAGCACAACAGCTTTGGCTTTGCTGCAGAGGAAGTTTTCGAGCCATTGAATAGATTCTATATCGAGGTGGTTGGTAGGTTCGTCGAGCAAGAGAACGTCGGGACGCTGAAGAAGAATTTTAGCCAGCTCGATGCGCATACGCCAGCCTCCGCTGAATTCCGATGTAGGACGGTCGAAGTCGGACCGCACGAAACCAAGGCCGAGGAGTGTCTTCTCCAGCTCGGCCTCGCAGTTGTCGCTCGAAGCGAGCACAAGCTCTTCTGTGAGATTGCTCACACGCTCGATGAGCTCGTTGTAACTGTCCGATTCATAGTCGGTTCGTTCTGCCAGTTCCTGATTCAAGCTGTCCAGTCGGGCTTGCATGTCGGAAATATGAGCAAAGACCTTGCGCACCTCTTCCGCAACAGACAGAGTGTCGGTGAGCACCATTTGCTGGGGCAGATAGCCTATTGTCACGCCATTAGGCACCGAAACGCTGCCCTTGGTCGGAGCTTGCAGACCGGCTATAATTTTGAGCATAGTGCTCTTTCCCGCGCCATTTTTGCCCACAAGGGCAATTTTGTCGCGTTGGTTTATCACATAATTTATATTGTCGAATAAAACTTGCGAGCTAAACTCAATCGACAAATTGTTTATTGAAATCATCCTATTGTGCTAATATGCTGCAAAATTAGGAATTTTTTTGGACAATGCGCAAAAAAAACGCGGCGAAAAGTGTCCCGCCGCGTTTTTTTTAAGTTTATATGTTCGTATTATTTCAGAACAGCAAGGGCTTTTGAAATGCGAGCGAAAGCTTCGACCAGATTTTCGTCGGAAGTAGCGTAGCTCATTCGTATAAATCCCGGGGCACAGAATGCAGCACCATCGACGGTAGCCACATGGGCTTCTTCCAAAAGATAGAGAGCAAGATCTCCGGATGTGTTGATGGTTCGCCCATCAGGGGCAACCGTGCCGAGGAAGCTGTTCACTTCAGGAAAGAGATAGAAAGCCCCCTGAGGTTCACTGACACGCATTCCGGGAATTTGACGGGCAAGTTTCACCACAAGGTTGCGGCGACGCTCGAAGGCCAGGCGCATTTCCTCGACACATTCCTGAGAACCGGTATAGGCTGCTTCGGCAGCTTTCTGGGCAATCGACGAGGCTCCCGATGTTGTCTGTCCCTGAAGTTTGCTCACGGCCTTGGCAATTTCAACAGGCGCGGCACAGAAACCGATACGCCAACCTGTCATAGCATAGGCTTTTGAAACGCCATTGATAAGCACTACTTGCGATTTAATATTGTCGAACGAGGCCATCGACACAAAGTCTTTGCCGGTGTAGAGTATATGCTCGTAGATTTCGTCGGCAATGACAAGCATGTCGGGATGGAGGGCGATTATCTCGGCCAATGCTTTAAGTTCTTCGCAAGTATACACACTGCCTGTGGGATTCGACGGCGAGCATAAAATGATGGCGCGGGTGCGAGGTGTGATAGCTGCGGCAAGCTGTTCGGGACTGATTTTGAAGTTTTGCTCAAGCTTGGTTTCCACAGTAACAGGTACGCCTTCGGCCAATTTGACCATTTCGACATAGCTCACCCAAGCCGGGGTGGGTATGATTACTTCGTCGCCGGGAGCCACGGTGGCAAGAATGACATTGCTCAAAGCATGTTTTGCACCATTACCAACCACGATCTGCTCAGGAGAAAACTCGACATTGTTTTCGTTGAGCAATTTGGCAGCAATGGCTTTGCGGAGGCTCATATAACCGGCCACGGGGCTGTAGAACGAGAAATTGTCTTCAATGGCCTTGACGGCAGCTGCCTTGATGTGGGAGGGCGTGTTGAAATCCGGCTCTCCCACCGATAGGTTGATGACATCGATTCCTTTGGCCTTAAGTTCGGCACTTTTCTGGGACATGGCAAGTGTCTGCGACACAGCCAGTGCTTTGACCCTTGGAGAAATACTTTGCATAACAGATGATTTTTATTTACGACGTTTGCCACCGCCTTGTTGCTGCTGACGCTGAGCGGCGAGTGCTTGTTTCTGGGCTTCTTCGAGGCGTGCCATCCAACCGCTTTTTTTGCGGGGCTTGCGAGCGTTGGCCAGCAATTGTTCGCGCACTTTTTTTTCGTCGATAGTGTGACGGAAAATGTAGGTTTGCAGAATGGTGATGAACAATGAAAGGAGATAGTAATAGCTCAAACCGGAAGCATAGTCGTTGAACATGAACAGGAACATGATTGGCATGATGTACTGCATCACTTTCATGCCCGGCATGCCGGCACTCTGGGGCTGGCTTTGCATGCTCACACGCATATAGACAATGTTGACAATGGTCATAAGCAAGCAGAAGAGGCTCACGTGGTCGCCATAGAAGGGAATGGTGAAAGGCAGGCTGAGCACATAGTCCGGAGCCGAAAGGTCTTGAGCCCACAGGAAGGACTGTCCGCGAAGTTCAATGGCCGAAGGCAAGAAGCAGAACATTGCAATGAGCACCGGCATCTGCAGCAACATGGGCAGGCATCCCGAGAATGGGCTTGCACCGGCACGGCTGTAGAGCGCCATGGTTTCTTGCTGGCGTTTTAGGGCATCTTCCTGGTTGGGATATTTCTCATTGATTTCCTTGATTTCAGGAGCAAGCACACGCATTTTTGCCTGGCTCTTATAGCTCTTGAAGGTGAATGGGAAAATGATGAGTTTGATAAAGATGGTAAGCAGCAGAATAATTATGCCGTAGTTTGCAATATATTTGCCAAGGAAGGTGAATACCGGAATGACGATGATTGTGTTGATCCATCGGAAAAGTGTCCATCCGAGAGGAATCAGACGCGTGAGCGAAAGCCCCTCGTCGTCATATCCAAGTTTTTCGTCAAGGCTTGAGAGCAGGGGATAGTCGTTAGGGCCAAAATAGAAGTCGAAGCTTGCAGCAGTGCCGTCGGCAACGGTATAAGGCACAGTTGCCGTCATATTCATGTCCTTAAGGAAATCGGCAGTCTTCAAATCTTTCGAAGCCAGTTCGGCCGACGAGAAGCTGTTGCGAGCAATAATCACACTTGAGAAGAATTGATTTTTGAATGCCACCCATCGCAGACGGCCGGAAAGACTTTCTTCGTCGTCGCCGTTTGCATTGAGTTCGTCAACGTTCTCGCCAATATATTTGTAGAAAATTGCGCTGTTTCGTTCTTCAAATGTGCGTCCAACTTCGTTTCTGCCCATCTTTTGGTTCCATCCGAATTCAATAGATGATGTATTGGCCGGAAGGATGTTGTCCATGCCTTTCTGAATAAGCTCCATCTTGACGGTGTAGGAATCATCGGGCAGGACATAACGCACAGCCCATTCGGCACCCTCGGCAGGGGCAAGAGTCATTATCACAGCACTATCGCCTTCGGTACGAACGTCGAAGTTGAGGTCGCGGGTGTTGATGCGTTGGTCGGCAGTGTTGAAGCGGAAACCATAGCCATCTGTTGCATGGCGGAAAAGGAGAATGTTCGAAGCTGTATCGCCAACTTCGGTTTTATATTTTTTTAATTCCACCTGGCTGATTCGGCCTCCGAGCGATGACAAGGTGACACGCACAAGGTCGTTTTCGAGAACTTTTTCTGTGCTTTTACCATTAAGATAGCGAGCAAAACCTTCGTAGCGAAGGGCGTTGTCGATGATTTTGTGAAGCTCTTTCGATGCTTTTGCAGTCGATACGGCATCGAGCGAAGCTTTTCCCGAAATGATGTCGGCCACAGAAGCTGTAACACCTCCAAAATGATATTCACCGTTGATGCCGTTCAAGCTATCGGCGGTGAGTGTGAAATAGTCGTTGCTCAGTGTGTAACAGCCGTTGGCAGTTTTGGTTCCCATAGCCCTGACAGCCATCACAAGCGAAGTGCTGTCGATAGGTGAAACGGCCAAGTTGTCGCCGTTGTTGTCAGTTTTTCTTACGGTTTGTTCGTTGCTTTGCTGCTTTGACGGGCCGTTCTGGTCGGATGGCTGGCTCAGCCACATAAAACCGAAGAGGACGGCTGCCATAAGCAATAAGCCTGTCAATGTGTTTTTATCCATTAATTATATGATTATTATTTACTTAATTTCTCTTGCTTTACTTTTTCTTCGTGGAAGTCAATCACAGCCTTGATAAACGAGCCAAAAATGGGGCTTGGCGAAAGAACAGTACTTGAGTACTCGGGATGGTACTGTGTACCTATAAACCATCGTTTCGATGGCATCTCTACAATTTCGACAAGGTGAGCCTTTGGGTTTTCGCCTACACATAACATGCCGGCTTGTTCGAAACGGCTGCGGTAGTCGTTGTTGAATTCGTAGCGGTGCCGATGTCGTTCACGAATATCCTGAGAGCCATAGGCTTCGGCGGCTTTCGATCCTGCCCGTAAATGACAGTCGTATGCACCCAGTCGCATGGTACCGCCAAGATTGGAGATATTTTTCTGTTCTTCCATCAGGTCGATAACATTCTCCTTGGTGTGAGGATTCATTTCGGTTGAGTTAGCTTCTTTCAAACCAAGAACGTTTCGGGCAAACTCAATGACCATGCACTGCATGCCAAGACAAATGCCAAATGTGGGAATATCGTTTTCGCGGCACCATTTCAGCGCGGCAAATTTGCCTTCTATGCCACGTTGTCCGAAGCCAGGGGCAATAATTACGCCGTCCATGCCGGCAAGTTTTTCGGCCACATTGCTCTGGTCAATTTTCTCGGAATGGATGTAAACGATATTAACTTTGTGATCGGCATAGGTTGCGGCATGGAAGAGAGCTTCGTCAATCGATTTATAAGCATCCTGGAGCTCTACATACTTTCCTACAAGACCAATTGTTACTGTTTCGGCGGCATTGTCCATTTTTTCTATGAATTTCAGCCATGGCTCCATGTGCGGTTCGCCTTCTGCGTTCATGTTGGTTTTGCGCAGCACAATCTGGTCGAGATGCTGAGCATGCATCATCAGAGGAACTTTGTAGATGGAATTAACATCTTTCGACTGTATTACGCAATCAGGCTCTACATTGCAAAAAAGGGCAATTTTGCGACGCATCTCTGTGCTGATGTCGTGCTCGGTGCGCAGAATAAGTATATCAGGCTGTATACCCACTTCTTGAAGGGCTTTGACGCTGTGTTGTGTGGGCTTGGTCTTGAGTTCTTTGGCAGCAGCTATATATGGCACATAAGTAAGATGGATGCAAATGCTGCAATGTCCCAGTTCCCATCTCAATTGGCGTACGGCCTCGAGGAAAGGAAGCGATTCAATATCGCCCACAGTTCCTCCGATTTCGGTGATTATATAGTCGTAATTGCCTGTGTTACCCAAATATTTGACATTGCGTTTGATTTCATCGGTAATATGAGGTACAATCTGTACGGTTTTGCCTAGATAGTCGCCGCGGCGTTCTTTGTCGATAACGCTTTGATAGATACGACCCGTGGTCACATTATTGGCTTTGGAAGTGTGCACGTTGGTGAAACGTTCGTAGTGTCCAAGGTCCAAATCAGCTTCGTGGCCATCTTCTGTCACATAACATTCTCCATGCTCATAGGGATTTAGCGTGCCTGGATCAATATTTAGATATGGGTCGAATTTTTGGATGGTGACACGCATGCCTCGTGCTTTGAGCAGGCATGCCAATGACGATGAAATAATTCCTTTTCCGAGCGACGAAGCCACGCCGCCGGTAACAAAGATATATTTAGTTTCCACGTTAATAAAATTGACATCTGTGGTGTGAACAAATTTGCGCAAAATTAGCGAAAAATTTGCAGACTTGCCAATTTAGAGTGCCATAAGAACAAAAAAAACGCTAAATTTGCGACATGAAAACTCTCAGAGCCTGGATAGAAGCTGTGCGACTTCGCACAATCCCTGTATCGGTCGCCGGTGTGTTCACAGCATGGGCATGCAGTTTTATTGACGGCAATTTCAATCCCATACCTGCTGTTCTATGTCTTTTTTTTGCCATTCTCTGTCAGGTGGCATCGAACTTTGCCAATGAGTATTACGACTATAAGGCAGGTCGCGACCGGCGAGGCCGTGAAGGTCCTCGCCGCGGAGTTACCGAAGGCGACATTAGCCCGCGCCAAATGGCAGTCGCAGTCTATGCCGTGCTTTTTGTTGCCGGTTGTGTCGGTCTTGCCATTGCCTATTTTGGCGGTTGGTGGCTTATTGCAGTTGGCGCAATTATCGGCCTTGGAGCTTTGGCCTATAGCACAGGTCCTTATCCATTGTCGACACATGCGCTTGGCGAAGTTGCTGTGTTTTTGTTTTTTGGCATTGTCCCGGTGTGCCTCACATATTATGTTCAGGCTCACACAATCAACTTCCTTGTCGTGCTTGCGGCTTGCTCTGTAGGACTGATGGGTGCCAATGTGCTTATTGTCAACAACTATCGCGACATTCCCGATGATATGGCAGTGGGTAAACGCACGTTATCGTCAATCATTGGCCGCCGTTGGTCGGTGATACTCTACATTATCAACGCTTTTATCGCCGCTTGTTGCATTTTGCCGCTGTGGCAGGTTGTGAGCCGGCGGTGGTTCATAGTTCCTTGCCTATATGTTATAATATCGGCCGTAGCGGCAAAAAAAATGGACAAGCTCTATGGCGCCAAGCTCACTCCCTTTCTTGCCAATACAGCCAGATTGATGCTCGTCATGTCGGTAGGTTTGCTGGCACTGGCAGTATTCCATCATTATGCAACATGAGCGATGCCGCCTTTTTCGGATAGGAGGCACCGCTCATTTGCTTGTGTACTATTTATTAAAGTTTCGCAAGCTTTAAGGCTTGCAAAACTTAGGTTAAAGGGGTTA
>CAJUAR010000025.1 GCA_910584495.1 uncultured Muribaculaceae bacterium | reverse complement strand
GCTGATCTACTGTACTTCAATCAAGCAGCAAGAGCGTAGTTATTTTCGCCATTTAAATTGTTTGAAGCCGGTTATTATAGAGCTTTGACCTCATTGCTCTGCACGCTTACACACCACTTCTACACGCTGTCAAAACCGGTCAGCCCCGAAATGAGTGTTGCAACGATGCCTCTGCATCATTTAGCTTGCAAAGGTATGAAAAAATATTGATAAATTTAGGATAGTTCTATTATTTATTATTATTTAACAATTTTGCTGATGTTGTCGTGAGAATTTCTGACATGCTGGGATGCGCTGCGATGCTTTGGCTAAACTGGTCGACGGTGTTGTGTGCATTTATGGCTGTAGCGGCTTGTGCTACAAGGTCGGCGGCGTGGGGGCCAAGAGCAGTGCATGATGTTATCTGTCCATTTTGCGGATTGTAGCCGAGTTTCAGAATTCCTTCGAAACCGGCGGCAAGTGCATAACCTATGGAAGAGTAGGGTGTTTTGGCTGTCTCTGTAATAGCGGTTTCAGTCCGTTTTACGCTTGCCAGCTGAGGAACAGTGAAAACTATGGAAGGCACGACAGATAGGTCGACTGGCAGTTCGAGGGCTCGTCGACCCTGGGCTGCCGCGCTGTGGGCGAGCATGCTCAAGCCGTTGACATCGCCAATAGCAAAAATGCCCGGTGCTGTTGTTGCCATGTTGTCGTCGACAGTTATATAACCGCGAGCGTTGGTTGCAACGCCGGCTTTGTCGAGACCAGACGGGACTACTGGTCGGCGACCAACGGCCATAAGAATAGCATCGGATGAAACTGAGGCTGTTTTACCACGGCGTTCGTAGGTCACAGAGTAGTCTGCTGCTATTTCTTTTACACATGCATCGGTGATAATATCTATTCCGCGTTTTGTCAAGGCCGAGCGGAGCCTTTTGGCAATATCGGCATCAATGCCCGGCAATATTTCCTTGCAGAATTCAACAACAGTCACCTTGCTGCCGAATGTTGCTGCAATAGATGCAAATTCAAGACCTATTACACCTCCTCCGATTATGGTTAAATGTTCAGGCAGTTTGTTGAGTGCAAGGAAAGTGTTGCTGTCCATAGCATGTTCAGCCCCCGGTATGCGAAGGCTTGCCGGAGCAGAACCTGTGGCAATGATAATTTTGTCTGCGTTGAGCAATTTGCCATTGACAGAAACACAATCATTGCCGGCAAGTGCGGCTTCTCCTTTGATAATATCGACACCTTCGAGCATTTGGACAATGCCGTCGGTGAGTTCTTCTACAATGGGGGCTATGCGTGCATGAGCTGCCGTATAGTCGGCCTCAACAGTGGTTTTGATGCCTGGCAGAGGCTGCGAAACGGAGAGTAGCTGCTCTGCCACGGCACAAAGGCATTTTGTCGGAATGCATCCGCGGTTTAGGCATGTTCCGCCCAGACGGTCACGTTCGATAAGGGCTACTTTGTGGCCGAGAGCAGCGGCCTCGGCAGCTGTTTCATAGCCGCCGGGGCCGGCTCCAATAATTATAATGTCGTAGTGCATAGGTCCATGTATGTGAGGATGGGCTTGAGAGCTGCCGAGTCTTCGTCGGGATGCGACACCGGCGTTTCGTAGGGCGCATTTTTTATTTTGTCCGGATTTGACGAAGCTTCGAGTGCGATGTTGCGCATCACTTCTATGAACTCGTCGAGCGTTCGTTTAGATTCAGTTTCGGTTGGTTCAATCATCAGGCTTTCATGGAAGAGCAGGGGAAAGTAGATGGTCGGAGCATGGAATCCATGGTCGAGGAGTGCCTTTGCAACATGGAGTGTTGTTACGCCGGTACTTTTGTCGGCCAGGCCGTCGAAAACAAACTCATGTTTGCAAGGTCCGTCTATCGGCAGCTTGAAGAGGTCGCGGAGCGAGTGCATTATGTAATTGGCATTGAGTGTGGCAAGCTTTCCGGCTTTCGACAATCCTTCGGCACCCATGTTTAGAATATAGGCCAAGGCCTTGATAAGCACTGTAAAATTGCCGAGCCATGCGCTGATTTGGCCAAAAGCGGTGCTGTTCATTTCCACGCTTAATTTTCCATTGGCATCTACCGTCACTCTTGGGTTGGGCAGGAACTGTTCGAGGCCGGCGCGTACGCCTACGGGACCGGCTCCAGGGCCGCCGCCTCCATGTGGAGTGGAGAAAGTTTTGTGCAGGTTGATGTGCATCACATCGAAGCCCATGTCGCCCGGACGTGCAATGCCAAGCATAGGGTTGAGGTTTGCGCCATCGTAGTAGAGCAGGGCACCGGCTTGATGGACAGCTTTTGCAATCGCAGGTATGTTTTTTTCGAACATTCCTACGGTGTTAGGATTTGTCATCATCATTGCCGCCACGTCATCGCCAAGTTTCGACGATAGGTCGTCGAGGTCGACAGTGCCGTCAGCAAGGCTTTTTACTTCGACAATGTCAAATCCGGCCATGGCTGCGCTTGCCGGATTTGTGCCGTGAGCTGAATCGGGAACGAGTACTTTGCGACGAGCTTCGTCGGCACGGCTCTGATGGTATGCGCGAATCACCATCAAGCCGGTGTATTCGCCGTGGGCTCCGGCAAATGGATTGAGTGTAAACTCGCTCATTCCTCCAATTTCGCACAAAGCTTTTTCGAGGGTGCGATAGATTTTCAGAGCACCTTGCACGGTGTCGGCAGGCTGGGCCGGATGTAAGTTCGCAACTTGGGCAAGCTCCACGGCAGCTTCGTTGATTTTGGGGTTATATTTCATTGTGCACGACCCCAGTGGGTAGAAACCTGTGTCGACTCCGAAATTATTGTTGCTGCTGTTGGTGTAATGACGCACGAGCGTTGGTTCGTCCACTTCGGGGAGGTTTGCCGGTGATGTGCGAAGCAGATTATCCGGCAACGTGTCATTTATTTTGCCATAGTCGTAATGAGGGAGCGAAAAACCTTTGCTTCCGGCATTTGACAGCTCAAAGATTAGGGGGCTGTATAGTTTTTTATTCATTACTCAGATTGCTTTGACAAGTTCGACATATCGTTTCACATCTTCAGGACTGCACATCTCAGTGGCTGCAACGAGCAGTTGGTTGTCAGTCAGCTTTATGCCGGCAAGAATGTTGTCTTTTGCCGCTGCATCGAGAATCTTGTCGGAGCTCAGAGGCGGCATCGTTTCAATCACAAATTCATTGAGGAAAGGTTGGTTAGGATATGCCATTTTCACTTTTCCCGTTTCGCACAGACCTTGTGCAAGCGCATGGGCTGCATCAAAGCCCAGGCGGTTCACTTCGGCCAAGCCTTTGTCGCCCATAAGCCCTAAATAGGCAGCTGCATGGAGGGTCATAATGCCCTGGTTTGAGCAAATGTTCGATGTGGCTTTCTGGCGTCGTATGTGTTGTTCGCGAGCCTGCAGAGTGAGGACAAATGTGCGCCGGCCGTGTGCATCGGTAGTAGCCCCGACAATGCGTCCCGGCATCTTGCGCATAAGTTCACGTGTGCAGCACATGTATCCAAGTCCCGGGCCTCCGTAGTTGAGGGGCATTCCCAGCGACTGAGCTTCGCCGCATGCAATGTCAGCCCCCCATTCGGCGGGGGTACGAAGCACACCCAGTGCCGAAGCATGGGCGTTGACAATGAACAGTGCTTTGTTTGCGTGACACAAATCGGCAATTCCGGCAAAGTCTTCGACAATACCATACCAGTTGGGTGATGCCACAACAACGGCTGCCACGTCGCCGGCCTTAATCATTTCGTTAAGTTCGGAACGGTTGGTGACTCCGCGGTCTTCGGGAATTACTTCGATGATGATTCCGGCGGCGGTGGCATAGGTGCCGATTACGCGTGCAACGGCAGGAGCAAGAGTTGCCGAGATGAGGACACGGCGTTTGCGGCGTGAGGCATTTACAGCCATCACCACTGCTTCGGCGGTGGCAGTTGAGCCATCGTACATCGAGGCGTTGCTCACGTCCATGCCTGTCAGCTTGCACATCATGGTCTGGTACTCGAAGATATACTGTAGGGTGCCTTGTGATATTTCCGGCTGGTAGGGGGTGTAGGCCGTAAGAAATTCCGAACGGCTCAGCAGCGAAGTTACGGCACGAGGTGTGTAGTGGTGGTAGAATCCTCCGCCGGCAAAAATGGTCATTGTTTTATTTTGCCTTCCTATCTGCCTGAAAAAGAGCTCGAGTTCGGCATCGCTCATTGGCTCGGGCAGTTTGTAAGGCTCCTTGAGACGCAGTTCTGCAGGGACATCGTCAAAAAGGTCGTCAACGTCCTTGGCTCCGCAGCGTTGGAGCATGGCAGCTATGTCTGCCTCGCTGTGTGGCAGATATTTATTGTCGCTCATTGTGTGTTAATGCTGATTTTTGCAGAATTCGGCATAAGCAGCGTCGTCCATCAGGTCGTTGAGCTGAGCCGGGTCGGCAATTTTCACTTTTATAATCCAAGCTTCGAGCGGAGCGTTGTTGATCAGACGCGGATTGTCGGCAAGCTCTTCGTTCACTTCAAGCACTTCGCCTGAAACCGGTGAAAAAAGGTCGGAGGCAGCTTTTCGACTTTCGACGGCACCGAATTCTTCGCCGGCGACCACTTCGTCGCCTTCTTCGGGCATGTCGACATAGGTGACCGTGCCAAGTTCTTTAGCTGCAAATTCCGAGATGCCAATACGGCCTTCGTTGCCGTCGACAATGATATATTCGTGCGAGGGTAGATAATAAATCTTGCTCATAATAGTGTAGTTATTTATGTGATTTGAAAATTATTTTTTATATTTGGGAGTGTAGAAACGTTTTTTGACAACTACTGCTGTTGCTGTTTTGCGGCGAATTTGAACCTGCACCTTTGTGCCCAGAGCGGCGTGTGCAGCATCGATAAGGGCAAAGGCAATGTTTTTGCCCACGCTGATTGAGTTGTAGCCCGTTGTGATGAATCCGATAATGTTTCCACATTCATCGAGCACTTCAAACCCGTGTCGCGCTGTTGCTTTGCTGTCGATTTCCAGGCCTACGAGCTTGCGTTTGAGGCCTTCAGCTTTTTGTTTGGCAAGGGCGTCGCGGCCAATGAAGCCATTGGGTTTGTCGAGCTTGACAAACATTCCCAGCCCGGCTTCGAGAGGAGTGATGTCGTCGGCCAATTCGTCGCCATAGAGCGGCAATCCTGCTTCGAAACGCAGGGTGTCGCGGCAACCAAGTCCGCAAGGCTGAACGCCGGCTGCTATCAGACGGTCCCACATGTTCATGATTGATGCGGGGGCTGCATAGATTTCGAAACCATCTTCGCCGGTATAACCTGTCCGGCTGACAATCGAACCATCTGCAAGAGTTTTAAAGGTGTAGAATGTCAAGTCCGAGCCTTCAATGTCGAGAGTGTCTTTGAGCACCTTTTCGGCATCTGGACCTTGGAGGGCAAGCTGGCCGAAGTCGGAACAGCGGTCGGTTACGGTCACTTTCCAATTTGGAGCATGCGAGCGAATCCAATCGAGGTCTTTGTCGGTGTTGGAAGCGTTGATAACGAGCATAAAATCGGTGTCGGAACGGCGATAGACCAAAAGGTCGTCGACGGTACCGCCGTCGAACGCTGTCATCATCCCGTAGAGGCATGAACCATCGGCCATCGTGCTGACATCGCCGGTGAAGATATGGTTGACAAACGCCATAGCTTCAGGCCCCTGGATGTCGACTTCGCCCATGTGCGAAACATCGAACACGCCTGCAGTTGTGCGCACCGCGGTGTGTTCTTCGTCGAGACCATTATACTCTATTGGCATATCGTAGCCGGCAAATGGAGCCATTGTGGCCCCGAGCGCAGTGTGGCGCGAGAGCAGGCAGGTTTGTTTGGTTTCCATGGTTGATTTCAATATTGGGAGTAAGGTGATTGTTATATAATTTTAAATTTCGAGTATAATTTTTTTCAGTTGTTTGGCATTGAGTCCGGCAATAGCATCGGCTACCGGCAGACCCTCGATTATTTTACCGAGGATTTCTGGCTCATATCTATGCCCTTCCAACGGCTGGAGCAGCAAGGTCCTGAAATCGTCCAGGGCAAAGAAGTCGCCTTGCAAATCTATGTTTTTAATTGTCATTTCTTTGTCAAGGCCTATTTCGACGAAGAATTCTCCGGAACCTTCTATACGTATCGACCTTTCTATAGTCTTGGCATATACGGCTTTGCGCTGGCGTAAGTGGTCGCCAAGGAACGAAGGGGCGTAGTAGCTTTTTTCAATCTCTTCGATTTGGGCAATATGTTCCGGAGTTGGAACAATCACTCGATTTTGGCAAAATATGTTTACTGCCATTTTGCCAAAATCTTCTGAACTGATGGTCAGGCCCAAGGCACGGAGGGAGGTGACATGCGATGCTACCGATGCCACGCCTTTGGCTTGGCGTTTGATGCGGGAAGGGGTGAGCGCTTTGGATATAGTAGCCGAATCGACATCGACAAGTAGCGTGCCGTGGGCTATGGCGCGTCCCGGCAGACGATAGAAAGCATTGCCGGCAATTTTGCACTGTCCTACAAAAATGTCGTTGCGACCGTTGGCATGCGCTTCAACGCCTAAGCGGTCGAGAAGATTGACTATCATCGAGGTGTAGCGACCGAAAGTGGGCATAACTTCCGAGGAAGGCGCGATGTAGGAAAACATGTAGTTGTTCATGTCGGCATAGACGCATCCACCTCCGCTTTTTCGGCGAACCACATCGATGTTGTGCTGTCGGCAGTAATCCACGTCCACTTCGTTGGCTATGATTTGGTTGCGTCCGCAAATCACTGTCGAAGGCACTCTCCAGGCAAAGAAATATTCATCCGGCGGAAGCATCCGCGCAACCCATTCCTCGGCTGCCAGATAGAATGGCAGCCGACGTTTTTTGTCGTTGGGCAGTGCTATGTTGATCATAGTTCAATAAAGATGCCCAAATTTATAAAATTTGTGGCACACTGCCAAAAAAAACACATCTTCCGATGTGTTTTAGGCATTTCAAGTCCTGACGGACGCAATGCAGCATTTGAGCCTATGTTCAATGCAAAGATTTTTCCTCGAAAATCCCCGGCACAGCCGGAGTTAAATATATATGCCGAATTCTTTTTGAATGCCATCGATAAGCTCGTCGGAGCGTTTCATAATTTCTTCACCCTTTGCATGCATCATATCGTTGTATGCCTGAAGAGGATTCTCAGAATAAAGAGCTTGGAACAACTCTTTCTGGGAATAACAATGGCTACCTCCGTGAAGAATTTGATTAGCGACATGTTCGCTAAAACCGGCATTACGCAGTTGTTCGTACGAAGGCATTGGATGGTCGGCATCAAACCCAGAAGAGTAGGGGTTGTCAATTGGTGAATTCAGCGAAGCCAATCCTTCTTTCCCAATCGAATTATTGCCTGAAATTTCGGCCAAAGGCGAAACTTCATCAAAATTTTTAGGATTTTCAATATTCATGATATTTCTGAGCTACTAAGTCTATTAATGAATTGCAAAGATGGTTTATCAGTTTGAAGTCGCTGGCAAAAGTGCCGAGAGAATAGTAGAAGGTATAGGTTTCGTTTTTGTTCTTTCGAACGCCGAATTTCTGTTTTGCCATGAGACCTCCTATCATAACACAAGGTACAGAGGAAAAAACACCGGTCGATATGGTGCCTTTTTCCAAGGTTTTATAACCGAGGGAAATAGCAGCGTCAATAATCCATTCCATGGATAGATTGATGGCCACAGTAATGCTACGCTTAGTCCCCGTTCCTTCCATGACATTATATTTGTTTTGTTGCACGAGTTTTTTTGCACATTCCGTAGCCACAGCGACCAAATCAGTATTTGCCAAGCTTGAGATGCACAGATTATAAGCTTGGCTGTATTCTTTCAGTGCTTCGTGACGTTTAATAAGTTGTTTAAATTCATCGACAGTCATATTATTGAACTTTTTTTTCAATTATTAATACCATGCTCAAATTCCAACATTTCGCAATAATATTGCATAGCGAGTTTGAGTTGCATTTTTTCATTAAGACAATATTGATTGAATTGTTCTTCGTTGAAATTCAGGCCGGTGACACATCTTCGACACAATCTTTGAGCCCAACAATTTGAACAATAATGATTTTTGCGATTGAGATATTGTTGATTTATGTTTTTGCACAAGCGCAGGTCGATGTCGGATGTTAGTGAGCCGATGCTAAATTGGCTGCACATTCGTTCGCACACATAGATGTCGCCTCGCGATGATATGAAACAAGAATTTGGCTCATTGAGGCATGTGGAAATCAATCTCTTGTCTTTTAACTCTTGGTAGTTGCGGTGTTTCAATGGCTTAACCAAATTTAGAAGCTCGTCGGAGAGAATATCTTCAAGCCCATTACAGTAATGATTCATACATTCGTCGTAGACGAGCTTAAACTTGTTTTCCTCGTGCGAGATTTGGTCTCCTTTGTCAAAATTTGGGATTATCGAAGAAATGTGTTGAGGGCGATTGTCGCGTAGCAAATCATTGCTCATCCAAAAGTCATTTAATCGGATTAAGTCACTGATGGATTTTAATGTGGATATAAAGCGAACGCGATTTTTGTATAATTCAGGATTCTGAGCTCTAAAATTGTCGAGGTTACGAAATATGATATCGAACGAACCATTACCCGAAATAGTAACCCTATTATTGTCATGCATTATTCTATCGCCATCGACTGTGATGGTCAAGAATAGATTCGATACACGCGACAACCACTCAACCACTTCGTCGTTGATAAGCAGTCCATTTGTGGAAATCGCGAATTCAAAAGTTTTGTCCGGACAGCTCCTCTCGAGCTTGCGGATGAACCATTCAATTTTATTCCGGCACAAAAGGGCTTCGCCTCCATAGAAAGATACATATATAGCGGGAGTATCATGGGGCGTATGCTTATCTATAAAGTCAATACTTTTCTGGAGATTATCAAAAGAAATTTCCGAACTATTGTGGTGACGCCTATTGGCATAATCGCCCGAATAGCAGCAATAACGGCATCGAAGATTGCATTGTTGCGTCATCTCTATTGTGTACATGCCAATATGAGAGAAGTCATATGTGGAACTTAGCTCATATTGAACATGCGCACAATCATTGTCTTCGTCTATCTTCGTTTTTAAACGGTTAGATGAAGGACAGTATGAATAGAATCGGTTATGCCGGGTCTGAACAATCATCGATTAGTCAGAGAAGCCGTAGTTTGCATATTTGGATTTGCTCCCAGTGTTGTATTTGCATTCCGAACGACAGTCCATTGAGCTTACTTCTTGACCTACTAATTCATCGATAGGCTCATTGAGGTCTTCATCGGAAAGCTCTTCGGTGATTTCTTCTGAAGTTTCCAATTCCGATGCCTTCAGTTCTTGATTTTCAGTTATTTTGCCAAGCTCGGATTGACGGAGATCTTTTTTTTCGAGGTTGTTACTTTCTCTAATTTCAGACATATTGCGAATTATTTTCCAAGTTTGTCGATAGGATTATTATTAATACCTTCAGAGTATGATTCGATATCCTTTGAGTTCAAAATTTTGTCGATTGGTTCATTCAATTCAATCAAAGAATCGAGAGGCATTTTCTGAGACAGGATGCTCAGAGCAGCTGCTTCGGATATTTCTTTGAATTGTTCTGCAAAAGCTTCAAAATTCATTTTTGTTTAGGCGGATAGAACCCGATGATATTCTCGGACAGATGTTTAAAATAGTTAGAATTTTCCACTGGGTCAGCCTCTAACATAGCGTATGCAATGATAAGAGCCGGGGCTTTCATTTTCAGTTTTGAAAGTAGAAAGTCGCTTCCCACGCCATCTATGGGCTCAAAATGTGGCATTGTTTCATTGAGGAGCCATTCATCGAGCATTTGGGCAGCACGACCCTTAAAAGAAAGTAGACGTTTTGCTGTTTCGGCAGTAGCATCGTTATCGGCATAACCATCCTCGATAAGGCGGCTTTTTAATGTTTTCTCGTCCATTTTATCAAGCATAATTTCCGTTTATATAATCTTTGGTCAATTCGCGGACAACGGATTCTCCGGCGTAGCGTGCATCAGTTTCCAGTGGATTGTATTTGTATCCCCATGGGTCTTCGGCCCAAGGCATCTCGTTTGTGTACATTTCATAGCCTTTGAGCCATTCTACCCGAGTTTCGTCAGGGACATGGTGAAAGCCTTGAACACATTCCGATTGATACTGGTGGCGCAATTCGTGGGTAATGGTGTCCACAATCTGCAAGGGAGATCTTTGTTCATCGACAAGCCCCGTCCAGATATAAGCGTGACCGTCGCCGTTGTTATAGCCATTTTTGCCGTCCATATCCTTGAATACCACACCGTTATAACTAACAAGATGGAAACTCTCGGCAACTCGGTCTCCATATTGTTTGGCGAGGTCTTCTCTTTCTTCGGGCGACATAGAAGCCCAGTTTTCCAAGACTTCGGGAGTGAATATTTCCTTTGCAGCCTCTGTGCATTCGTCGATACCAAACTCGCGGAGATTCCTGCCGTAGCAGTCTACGGCCTCGTTCAGTTGCGTGATGTCGAGCGTATTCACCGATTTGGAAATTTTTTCCAAATCGGTGGGTTGGTTCAACAATTCGTTATTAAGATTTTCGATATTCATTTGGCATTCTTTTTGATGTCCTGTAGCCATGCATTGTATATCTTGAGTTGCGACGTCCCGGCTTCGGCATAATTGCGCATCAGTGCCTGTCGCACACTCAGGTCCATAAAATCGGGAATATCAACGATGTTACGTATCAGATTGGCAAGCAGTATGTTCAGTTCGTCGAACGAAGTTGCTTTGGCTGCAATTTCATTCACCTTCCTACCCACCCCGAGCAATTCAGTTATGCTCTTCGATAGTTGGGGGAAATTGTCATTCTCCCAAATTTCGAGACGGCCGGTAGTCTTATATTCATTGACGCAATCGAGCAGGAAACCCTTCGTTGCCATAGGAAGACGAGCCGACATTACACCGGCAACAATGACATCGATATTTGGCTCGACCGGTGTTGAAAGACGACCTTTGAGAAGCAGTTTAACAATCTCACCTTTGGGAAGTTCGCAGTATTCCTTTTTCTTGTCGGGTGTGGTTTCGTGTGCTTTCCTTTCAGCTTCCATCATCGATATTTTAGCCATTACAGGCTGCATCCAGTCGTTTTGGTATACGATGGCAACACCAGTAGGAAGTTTGGCAATTTCGTCGATTTGATCGTCTTTGAGAGCTGCCGATTTGCCGGCAATCACGCGGTCATCTCCATCAGGCAGACGCATAATGATTTTGGTATTGGTGTTTTTGATAGCAGCTGCGTGGACCGAAGTCGGCGATTGGTCGACAATCACAAACCCTTCGCCATAGGTTCGCATTTCAGCAATTGAATTGATGAGCATTTCAACTGATTTGCCGGTGACGTTGCTGCCTTCCATCGACTGCTCGGTGGAGGTGCGTTTCAAGATATTGTGGGCCTCTTCCAAAACGGTGAGGTGTCGCAATCCGGAATTGGCACCATCGGCGTTGACTACACGGTATTCATTGAGGCGCATAATCAAGATACCCATGATGAGCGACTTGGTTTCCTGCGCTCCGATGCGGCTGAGGTCGACTATCGTGTTCTGATCGAACAACACTTCATCGCTCACCTCGTTGGCTGAGAAAATCTCGCCATTAATGCCGTTAGTCAGCGATTCGACACGAGTGACCAGCGAGCCGATATAGTTGCCTTTAACTTCTTCGGAGTAGGCAGATTCATTGATAGCTGTTTCCAGCTCTTGAAGAAGGTCGACGAACGAGGGAAAGAGGGGTTTGCTGTATTTATTGGTCGATTCATAAAGTTTCCACCCGCAATTTTCATACGAGCGAATCACAGCTTTTTTTAGCACTGCCGGCATGGCGGCATACATCGGCCAGCATACGTTAAATATTTCCACAAGTCTGTCGATGTGTTCAAGCACGTGGATGCCATCGGGAAAGCGGAAAGGATTAATGCGTATAAGCTCGTTTAGGCACGGATTAGTGCCAAACACATTGGCATTGCCAAAGACGTGCTTATATTCCCCTTTGGCTGGTTCTATCACAAGATAGGAGGCTCCTTGATTGCTTGCCTGTTCGATCAATCTATACACAGTCTCGCTCTTTCCGCAGCCTGTAGAACCGGTTACAAAAACATGCTGGGTAAGGCTTTTGGCATTGAGACTGACCCTGTTATGTTCGTGAGCTATTCCTTGATCGAAGATAACGCCAATGTCGATACTTCCTTTGGCGCATGTACCGTTAAGACGAACCACCTCTTTGCCAAGCGAAATGTGATTAACCACAGGAAGTCCCGGTACCGATTTGCGAGGAAGGCCCATGACCATCGAAAGTTCCTTGCTTGTGATAAGTGCAGTTCCCACTACGTTGAAGTCGCGATAAGTATCGTTGGTATATTTGAAAACAGGATGGCTGAGCGAAGTGATAGCCTTCAAAACCATAGCTCCGTTTAGATTGTCAGGAGTGTAATAACCAACCGCTCCGATTTCATTTTTTTTATTTGAAACAAAATGGCGAGCATCGCTATTAGTAATCCAAGTGTTTATTGCAGAAGTCTCAACCCCTGAATTATCACCTTGAACGATAGACCGGAAAATTGCGGCTGCGGTTTGGGATGTTGCTTTGTCGGTGTCGTACGATAGGAAATAAGCGCATGTCGACCACAGGCCGGTGCCCTCGGCTGCATCTATTCGCTGGAGTTGCTTGTCGATTCGCTTGAGCAGTTCTTCAATTTTTTTATTGTGGAGTGTCAGTGTAAAGTTCTTCGACGAACCAAAAGTAGATGTGTTGCCTTCGGAATCTGTAATAGAATCAGAATGAGATTCATTGTCGCTCTCGGTGTGCGATTCTCCGTCGGATGTCCCATGGCTTTCGCTGTGGTTGGTTGATTCACCTTTGGAACCACCTTGCGATTGTTGTTTGCTTTTGCTCTTAGGACCAACCATGCCGCCAATACCTAAAAGGCCGCCGACACCCATGAGGGCAGCACCGACTGGAGCTCCTATACCTGTCCAAGTAAGCATAGCACCTGCTTCCAGCAGCGGTCCTGCAAGCGGAGCTGCTTTACCCCAGAAATTCTGCTTGTTTTCTCCTTTGCCTTCGCTCCAGTTATTGCTCGAAGTTGTTCCGTGCGAATCGGAAACATTAGAAGTCTTGCTGTGCGATGTGCCATTCGAAACGGAGTGTCCGGTGGTGTTGGTAGAACCTTGGCTTCGGGTCAAGGCGTGAGCTAACGATTCGTTGGTGGAATAGGCAAGCTGCTGAGTAGCCATACACGATAGTTGAGAATATAGATTCTCATAGGCCGACCTTACGGTGTCGATACTGCCGGGCATCTGGTTCTGGGCCAGAATTATGGCAGTATAGCGTTTGCCTTGCATCGCATCGGAGAATTTCTCGATTCCTTGGATATATGTTCTGTTGTCATAGGAGTCACGACCTTTAAGGGCGGGAACGCCAATGCTTGAGCTAATGGTATTTGCTTCGCACATATCCCTTAGTAATCGGTGCTGTCTGGAGGAATGTTTGTCGGTCTCTACAAATGAGAGATCGGTCAATTTGATGCCGGGAAACTGCCCTTTTAGCGAGTTTTCGAGCGTAGTGGCTATGGAATGGGTAGTATTGTCTGAATTGTTTTTTACGCCGACATAGAAATCGGTATGGTCTTCGAAACCATCGACAATAAGGAATATTGAATCGGCTGTGAATGTCATTGCGCTGAAAGCACTCACAAACTTGTCTGTTGCGTATTCGTCCTTTTCATAAGCCATTAGATCGACTTTGAAAAGGATTATTTTTTCATCGATATTTCCTTCATCAACCGTTATAACATCCATGTTGCTAAGGCGCTCAAGGTAGCCTTTCATCACAATGTCGTCGACAGAGTTGAGGGCATTTCGGGCCATATCCATGTATGTTCCGACATCTGGAAGTGAAACATTGTCGCTTGATTTCACTTCCTGCAATGCTCCAGCTTGGTCCGACGCATTGCTGGGCTGGGGCAGTGACTGGGAACTTTTTGTTACTTCAGCCACTTCCTCTATCTGAATAGATTCAGGCTTTTTGCTCGGAGCTTCATCGTCGAAGGGAGAACGCCATGCCTTTTTTTGTTCGTTCATGTTATTCATGGCTGTTGTTTTTTAGGGACAGAGAGAAGGATGACACCACCAACGGCAACGACGCCGCCAGCAATGGTGAGAACCGTGCCTAAAGTGCCCTCGACAAACAGACCGGTGATGGCAATTATCGCACCACTACCCGTGACGATAGTTCCGGCTTTCTTTCTCGATATTTTACGGTGGACTGTTGTAACCTCGTGAGATGAATCGGTGTTTTTGGAATCGTTCGACTTGTTTTTAGTTTCGTTATCATTCAATGTTTCAGCCTTATCTTTTCCTAAAAATTTTGCCATTTCTACGAACAAGGCGAGTTTTTCAACCGAGAAATTGATATTAAGGTCGCGTTTCATTTTTGAAAGCACATCTGCGTTCCATTCTTTTGGCTCAGAAGGAATGGAAAAACGCGAGGGACGTTCTGTTTCAAAAAGGTCGGGGAGATTATCTTTTGCATAAGCAAGCATTTCTCCGAATGATTCGCCGCGAGGGTCGAACAGGAGCTCATTGCTGAGCATCATTCTTACAGATGCAAGGTCGTGCTGCTGAACTGCTTGTTTGAATTCTTGTGTCATAATATCAATAGTTTATAAGCTTGTTAACGCGGTCGACAATTTGTCGCATCCATGCAAGTTGCTTCTTCTGCTCGGCAATCTGAGCTTGAGTAGTATATGCAGAGTTCATGTTCTCCCTAAGTTGTTGGAGTTTAGCATTGAGAAGCGAATTAATTTCTGCAAGCTCTTCCTTAAGTCCTTCTTTGAGGTTTTGGGCTAATCTGTCAATTTGTTCCGGAACTTCTTTCTCAATAGTGATAAGATTTTTCTGCAGAGGCACGAAGAAATTGTCGGCCACTGTCTTCATGTTCACATATTCCACCTCTCTCGGAATATGCACGGTATATTCTTCGTTTTTGTACTCATATCTTTCCGAGCCCCATGTCCAAGGAGCAAAAATCCAATTGGTTTTTCGTTCACCTTTCACACGTCGGGTACGTTTTTCGTCGTAACCTTCATCGTAGGTTTGGGTACTTTTCTTTATCAGATATTCCACATCGGACATATCTTGTGCAATGAAATCGAGGGGATTGAATTCGAAACTATGCCCGAAAGAAAATGTAACATCGCTTAAATGAGATAATTTTTCACGATATATTGTCATAATCTTATCGTATGTAAGCTTAAACGATTTTTCAAACATAGCCGATATATTGGCTGGTAGCTGAGAATAAATGTCCTTGGCTTCATCTTGGAGTTTTTTCACTTCGCTAAGGGCGCGATCTCTGAACACCTTTGTCTCGTTGGAGTACTTGGTTACAAGCGTGTCGATTCTCGCCTGAAATTGGCCTACGATATCGTCAATCTTTCGATTGATCTCTTCAGATACATCTATACTGTCGATAAGAGAAGCATATTCTATAGCGGCGTTGCCCGATGTGATTTCGTGCTGGATGGTTGCAATTTCGTTTTCCAAACGAGCTTTTTCGTTTATGTTCTGTTGGATGCGTTCATGCAGTTCTGCTTCGGCTTTCAATTCCGTCAAACGCTGGTTGAAGGCATCTACAAGATCCTTGACCTTTATGGTGCGGGCATATTTGTTGACGTAGAGGCGGATTGCTTCTTCGATGGAGGGTATGCCGGTGTGAACCAAAAGCGTGGCTGTTTCGTCATTTTCTGTAGCCAAAGCATTGACTCTGTTTCGTGAAGGAGTGGGCAGATGGTTGAAAGGATAATAAGTTTCGAAATGAAATTCTGTTCCCTTGGCGCATCTGCGGCGGAAAGTGTCTATGGCAGAGGGATCGTCATCGTCAGTGCGTATTTCAAGGGCTGCCAATGCAGATATTGGGAATATATTAGGACCTTTGATGTCGCGAGCATCAAGGCCTTCCCTCACAGAATCAAGAGCAACTTCTACTTTATCACCGTCTTTTGGTTTGAATGTGTCAAGTTTGTTTACTGCAAAAATAAAACGGTCACGCGACTGTTTTCCGCCTTCTTTCATACATTTGCACACATAATCCAAAAATTCAGCTTCATT
This sequence comes from uncultured Muribaculaceae bacterium, assembly GCA_910584495.1. GTDB lineage: Bacteria > Bacteroidota > Bacteroidia > Bacteroidales > Muribaculaceae > CAG-873. Next base: position 19,627 of record CAJUAR010000025.1, on the reverse strand, counting down.
GTCAATGTTAAGCTGTGAAGCATTCATAACAAAAAGCACAAGAGACTTTTCAGATTCTTGAAGCATTTTGTACGTCAGCTTTTTATGATTCTCGTTGCGTGAGTTGTTGGGCCCCGGAGTGTCAACAAGTACGAGACGCATGCCAATCGAATCGACGCAAGGTATACGGCCGTAAATGTTGACAGTGGAGATTTTTGGGCTTTCGTTCCATTTCTCCAGAGTTTCAGGTGTCAGAGATTTATCTCGGGTAACTTCATTGCCGTTAGCATCATAAGCAATGCCAGAGTAGCCCTCTTGCTCAGTTGCAATAATGCGGACAATGGTTGCCGTGGTGGCCATTGAGGCAACTGGCATCAAGTTGTTGCCTAACAGTGCGTTTATCAAAGATGATTTGCCAGAGCTCATTGTCGCTACAACGTTGATGGCAAATTCAGTGCTTAAAGCATCATCGAAAGCGTCTTTAATATAATCGTCCTTTAACGAAGAAACCGGGCCATTTTTTATATCTTTCCAAATTTTTAGGACCTCTTCCTCAACTTCTTCCACGTCGGGAGTGCGATGAATGGCGAAGTTGGAGAAATTCATTCCCAAATTGTTTGAAGTCAGAATTATTTTCAAATCATCGAAATCATCCTGTGTTCCGGTGAAATCGATGGTGATATTTTTGTCGCGATACTCATCGAGGAGAATCTTCGGCAGTTTTTCGGCCCATTCCTGCAGACGCTGCTTGTAGAAGCCAAGCGAACTGTTTGCTGCAGGCTTCTTGCCATCGACAGTGATGTTTGTCGTCAGCAAATATGGGTTATATACAATTTTTACTTTTTTCATTTAGTTATAAATGGTATTTACTTGTCTTTTGATGATTAAGAGTTGTTGATTAAATATTCAAGGTATGGGACTCCGGTTCTATCGATAGTATTAGCGATTTTTACGTCTTTTGGAACTCCGGGGATATATGAAGGGAGATTATAGAAGGGCTTTTGCATCTTTGTGTTAATCTCTGCATACTCTTCTTCAATTTCCAGGTCTCGATGTTTGGAATTTTCAATGGTCTCTCGATAGAGATGGGCTGCATAGGCCGAAATAGGAATAACTAAAGGTGAATGTATCCCAGCCTCTTTCATCATAGCAATGCTGGTATCGACTGCCTCCGGAATTGAATCTTGCGATGGTTTGTAGCAATCGCATTGGTTTAGTACACCTACAACTTTCCGTTTAGAATGTTTGCCGATGAAAGAAATTAAATTTCGCTCATCCTCAATTGCCAACTGATTTGCATTCATAACGAGAAGAAGCAAGTCGTAGTTATTCTCCTTGATAATGTTGCGTGTCAACTCTCCATGAGACTTGTCACCATTATAATTCACTCCGGGGGTGTCGATTAAGCAGATTCTTGATTTCGACAGTGAGGAGTTGAAATTCACACCGACAGAATTAACATTTTCAGATGCTAAGAGGGTATAGTTCTTGGTGTATAAAAGTTTCTTATCAGCGAAAGAGGCAAGGACACCTTCGGCGGCTGGTTTATTGTAGATGTAATGTACTCTACTTGTGCAGGCCGTGGCGCGTACTTGGTTAATCTTATGTCCCACAAGAGCATTGACAAGGGTGGATTTGCCGGCGCTCATTGTTGCTACAACGAGGACACGTTTAATTTTCTTATTGACAAAGTCGTGTGATATACGTCGATGATTTCTAAGCACTTCGGGAATCTTATCTCCGCAGTTTTCTCCTTTGAAATATTCATTCACATAGTTTAGATTTCCTTTTGTAAAGAAACCACAAATGTTATTTGCAAAGAAAACAGCGGCATCTACTCTAAGATTTTTTCGTGATTTTTCCAGTAGATAGAAACAATCAAATAAAAAAGATTGTCTCATCGTGAAGAAACACAAACCATTACGATGAACGGCTAATGCATCTTTGATAGCATAGAAATCACGAGTAAAGGACCAGGCGTCTTTGGGAATTTCCTTGATAATGGAACTACACCATGCTTCGAAAATTAATTTTGTTATGCGGTCATCTTTAGTGATATAGCACAAAAATTCCCCGATACCACACACATATTGCTGTTTAAAGATTTCTTTAAACCCGCTTATGGGGTGGTTGGCTATTGTCAGTGTTTGTGCTAAAAATTTTTCCATCACATAATGGTATTATTGTCAGGCCGAGGCCGCCTTTGAGGTCGTTATAATCTTGGAAAGATTTGGTAAAATTGTCCACGATACAAATCTGATTTTCGTTTTTGAAAAAAAACGGATAGATACCACCGTTATCCATTTCGCTAAAGAACTTCGAAAGTCGAATTTTGCTAATTTGTCCCGGTCGTTTGAGCCCATGGAGAGAAGCAGTTTACTTATAAGCTCACGACGGCCGACTTGTTTGTTGAACATCGATGCCGCAATATTCAATAGCATTTTGGAACACTTCTGACAGAAGAAGCATTCTATCATTTTATTATCGTTGGATTGTATCGCGGCAACGATTTCTTGGTCGGTAAAGCGTTCTTTATCCATTGTGGATGTGATAACGTAATAAAATGGTGCTCTCACTTGCCGTGAGAGAATTTACAAAGGACAAAGTTAATGTTTTTTTGTATATAATTGAGCCGTCTAACTGCAAAAAAAATAAATTATTACGAAAATCTTTGGCTAAACAAAATTTATCGTTCGATAAGTGTGTAACCGACAAATTCAGGGAGCAAAGGGACAGACGAAGACGAGGGGGCAAACCACTTGTCGAGCTGGGCATCGGCGAGGGCTTCCATTTCAGGGGTGATATATTTCGACATTTTCTGCACCATTACTGCCAACGATACCACCTCGTCGAGCCAGCCGATGACAGGCAGCCGTTTAGCATCGAGAATGTCAATCGGAAGCACCAGATATGCAAGCGAGCCGAAGATGGCCCATTTATCTTTTAGCGGAGTTTCCTTGCTGCGCATCACATACCACATCAGCAGAACAGGCCGAGCGGCCGCACGGCCGGCCGAGCGGCACCATTTACAGATGCTCTCCCTGAGAGCGTTATAGTCAAGTTTTAAGAAAGTCATGATAGATTCATATTAGGGTCTTACATCTTTAGAGAGAGAAAACGTTCGTATTATCTATCACTATATACTGATTGAGGATTGTTTAGTTTGTTAAATAAGAATTTTTGAAACGGAATTTGTTCTTTATTATAGCAATAGTAACTGTTACTACTCTTCATTTCAATACCCGAATATTCGCATAAGTCCATAAAATCACCCCACGACTTGTATTCTTCACCCTCGCGGATAAATATTCTTTTGAAGGCGGTGAAAAGTTGATTGTTAGTCTTTGCTTTCAAAAGTGACTTTAGCTTCGCTGTATATGAAACATTGAGCCCGACAATTTCCGTCCATATTCGCTCGTTATAATATTTAGTGAGTTGGCGATACTCTTAACCCCATGTAGCCAACAAGTTGTCAACATGGGGTTACCAACAGAAAAACCTTCTACGAAGGTTTGATCTAAAAAATTTGGGCACACTGACTTATAAAAGTGGCCTCAAGGATAATGCAGGTTAAACTATCCCTTCGCCCCTTTCTTGCCGGTTTATTTGAGGGACTTTAGGATTAGGGAGTTTGCTTTGTCGACGACGGAGGTGTCGAGGCTGGCGAGGTAGATTTTGGTTGTTGTTTCGCTGTTGTGCCCCATTCCTTCGGATATTACGCTTACTGGTATGCCTTTTGCTTTTGCTGCTGAGGCCCAGCTGTGGCGGGCCACATAGAGGGTGAGAGGAATGGTGATGCCCACCATGTCAGCAATGCGTTTAAGGTTGTGATTGATGTTGTAGCCGGTGTTGCGGTAGGCGCATCGCTCGTTGGCACCTGCGTTGCGGATTATAGGCAGCAGGTAGATGCTCTTGTTTTCGGGGTATTTGTCGAGGATGGTTTGCATTTCGGTTGTCCACTCGATGATGAGTTGCTGGCCTGTTTTGCGGCGTCGGTAAGTGATGTGGCCGTTTTTGAGGTCCGATTTTTTGAGGAAAGACATGTCGATAAAGCTCATCCCTCGGAGGTAGAAACTGAGGAGGAATATGTCGCGTGCAAAGTCGAGGGCTTGGGATGATGATAGGTCCAAAGTTTTTATTTTTTTGATTATAGACAAAGGGAGGGCACGTTTCACGGTCTTTTCAAGGCCCGTGTAGACATGACGGAAGGGTTGGCGGTTTTCGATAATTTCGTTTTCAACGGCACGGTTGTAAACAGCGCGGAGAATTCGGGTGTAGAATGAGATGGTGTTTAGGGCTATGCCGCGGTTTTTAAGCCAGGCTTCATAATTTTCCATTATTTCAGTCGACAGACGGTCGAGCATTATATCTTTGCTACATCTGAATTTTTTGAAACTGTTCAGGGTTGCCCTATATGTCTCCGATGTGCGAATTCTTCCCGCGATTTTGAGATTAATAATGATATTTTCCATGTAGTTGAACATGGAGTATTCATTGCCGTGTCGTACAAATTCGTTGACCACATCGTCGGCAGTAAAGGCAAGACCTGTGTTTTTGAGCTTGCGAACAATTTTGGCAAAACGATCAATGTCGCTTCTAATGTTGTCGCGAATGGCCATGATGAGCGTCATCCTTGCTGAATCATAGTCAGTTATTGCCGTTTCTCGGCGTTCGTCCCATTCCGACGGCAGCACTTTATATGCAGAATTGAGCTGTCTGATTTTGCGTTCGTGAATAATCTGGTAGAAGATGGAACCCTCGGAGCTGCCATCAATCGAGGGCCGAAATTTTACTTTGATAGAAGTCATAAAAGTTTGTTAGGTTAGAGGAAAACAGTCCCTAACAAATTAACGGCGTAATAGCTTGCTTTAAGATTGCTATTACGCCGTTGATTTCTATTAACTTTCCTGGTGCTGGTTGTCAGAGGGTTCGGATTCGTCGATTGGAGGTGGTGTTGGCAGTTCTTTGTGACCGAATAGTTCGTCGGTACGCGAGGTCCAGGGACGAGGCCCGAAGATGCGCTCCACATCGGCGGTGTAGATTACTTCCTTGGTGATTAGTGTATTGGCAAGCTCGGCATGTCCGGTTGCATATTCGCGGAGTATTGTCTTGGCACGTTCGTACTGCTCGGCGATGATTCGCGACACTTCCTGGTCGATGACTTGTGCACGCTCGTTGCTGTAAGGGTTGGTGAACATGTTGGCCTGTCCTGTCGAATCGTAGTAGCTAAGATTCGGAATCTTGTCGCTCATTCCGTAATAGACCACCATGGCATAGGCTTGCTTGGTGACGCGCTCGAGGTCGTTGGCAGCTCCTGTCGACACATGGCCGAGGAACACTTCTTCGGCAGCTCGGCCGCCAAGGAGCGAACAAATGTCGTCGAGGAGCACTTGCGAGGGCACAATCTGGCGTTCTTCGGGCATATACCATGCGGCACCGAGGGCTTTTCCGCGAGGCACGATGGTAACTTTCACCAGAGGGTTGCCATAGCGGATGTGCCACGACACAGTAGCATGACCGGCTTCGTGTACGGCAATGGATTTTTTCTCGTCATCGGTGAGAATTTTATTACGTTTTTCGAGACCTCCTATGATACGGTCCACTGCGGCGTTAAAGTCTTCGGTGTCGACCGATTCTTTGTTATGACGTGCAGCGATAAGGGCTGCTTCGTTGCATACATTTGCAATATCGGCTCCGGAGAACCCCGGTGTCTGACGAGCGAGAAGCTCAACATCGAGGTCGGCGGCAGTTTTGATTTTGCGAAGATGCACTTTGAAAATCTCGACACGGTCGGGCAGGTCGGGGAGATCCACATATATTTGACGGTCGAAGCGTCCGGCACGCATCAGGGCTTTGTCGAGGATGTCGGCTCGGTTGGTGGCAGCAAGAATGATGACGCCGCTGTTGGTGCCGAAACCGTCCATTTCAGTAAGAAGCTGGTTGAGGGTGTTTTCGCGTTCGTCGTTTGCGCCCATTCCGGCGTTTCGTCCACGAGCACGTCCCACTGCATCGATTTCATCGATAAAAACTATGCAAGGAGCTTTTTCCTTTGCCTGGCGGAATAGGTCGCGGACACGGGAGGCACCGACACCGACAAACATCTCGACGAAGTCAGAGCCTGACATAGAGAAGAAAGGCACATCGGCCTCGCCAGCCACAGCTTTGGCAAGCAAGGTTTTACCCGTTCCGGGAGGCCCTACAAGGAGAGCTCCTTTTGGAATTTTACCGCCAAGGTTGGTGTATCGTTTGGGATTTTTGAGGAATTCGACAATTTCTTCGATTTCGGTTTTTGCTTCGCTAAGACCGGCAACATCGCTGAAAGTGACTTTGTCGGCATTGTTTTTGTCGAAGAGCATGGCTTTGCTTTTTCCCACGCTGAAAATGCCGCCGCCGGCACCGCCGCCACCGGCACCGCCTGACATGCGGCGCATGATATAGAACCAAACGCCGAGAAGGAGGACGAATGGAAGGATGGACCACAACAGGTTGCCGAACTGGCTGCTTTGTTCAAACTCTACTTCACCCGTAAATTCGCCGTTTTTACGCCACTGCTCAATTTTTTCGGAAATTTTGTCGGCCGAAGGCAGGTTGGTGCGCACAATAGCATCGACACCCTTGCCGGCTTCGAACGATGAGTTTTTGAACATGGCTCGAGCAAGGCTGTCGGTCAGATAGCCTTCGGCCACTTTCTTGTCGGTGAACACCACAATTTTGGTAATGCCATGGTCTTGTTCTATATACCGTTCAAAGTCGGAATAAGAAACATTCTTCGACACTTGGTTGTTGTCGAAATAAAAAATGCCACCCAGAAAGAGGAAGATGATGGCATACATCCACCACAGGCTGAAGCGGAATGGGGCCTTTTTGGGTTGCTTGTTATTGTTGGGCGATGGGAAGTCCATTTTATATTAAGGATTTATGTCAATCGAGATTTGGGATTTGTTCTATTATAGCGTCGCTCCAAAGTTCTTCGAGGTTGTAGCGCCTGCGTGTTTCGGGCATAAAAACATGCACCCATACATTACCGTAGTCCATAACAACCCAGTCGGAACCTTCTTCTCCGTCAATTCCGTATGGTTTGAGACCGCATTTTGTGCGAACATATTCTTCTACGCTTTCTGCTATAGATGCCGTGTGTGTGGTAGAAGTGCCTTGACAGATGACAAATGTCTCAGTAGCAGCACTGTTGATGTTGCTCATGTCCACAATTGTTATGTCGGTTCCTTTACGTTCCTGGATGCCTTCTATGATGAGTTGCTTTATGTCCGGTGATGAATTGTTCATTAAATTAATTAAGTTAATTTGATAAGCAAAGTTAGTTATTTAATTCAACTTGCGCAATAGCCTGCGCCGGCATTATGATATGATAACAAATGAGTGGGCCAAAATGTTATTCGAACTTTAATGTCCGAGCCGGGTCGATAGACGATGCAAGGCGAGCCGGCAATATGAGAATGAGCCATGCAGCAACGGCGACACCGATGTTTAAGCCAACAAAAGCCCATATATTAATCTCTACCGGCACTGAGGCAAGATAGTACATTTCGGGGTTGAGGGGTATGGCATGGGTATATTGCTGCACAAGAAGCAGACCGATGCCCACGATGTTGCCAATAATCATGCCGCGCCCCACAATGCGCAGCGACATGTCGACGAAGATGTTGCGTACCAGGGCCTTGGATGCGCCCAATGCACGCAGGGTACCAATCAGACTAACTCGTTCAAGAATGAGAATGAAAAGGCTGGAAATCAAAGTGAGAGCTGCTACACTGAGCATGAGAATGAAGATTACAACAACGTTGGTGTCGAGCAGGGCGAGCCAGTTGAAATAGACGGCTCCGCTGCGAGTGATGTTGTCCACTGGGTAATATTCTTCGAATGAGCCGTTTGCCACTGCATCGACAAGAGCTTGCTGTAGTTTGTCGGCATCGGTGGCAATGTTGTTTGTGTCAATGCCGCGAATATCAAGACGATTACCTGTCAGACTGTCGACAGCCAGCACGCTTTGGAGTGCCGGGAGGCTGCCATAAGCCACTGTGCGGTCGTATTCTCCGAAGTTCGAGGTATAAATTCCGGCCACGGTGAAGCGGCGCAGTTTCACGGCATCGTTGGCGAAAAAGCTTGTGTTGATTCTATCGCCGACATTCAGGCCCAGGGCCGACGCTGTGGCACGCGAAATTACAATTTGATTCCGAGTGCTGTCGGCGGCATAGTCGGGCCATATGCCTTCAACAATGTTGCCGCGTTCAAAGTTGAAGTCACCCGTGGGTTCTTGTCCGATGAGAATCAAGCCTTCGAAATTATCGTCGGTTTTGAGCAACGCAGGCTGTCGCAGCGACAGGCGCATCTTTGAATCGGGCAGTGTGCGGCGCACAATGTCGACGAGCTGCGGAGTCACGGTCAGTGTGTTAGCTTCGGAGCCATCGCGACTGATGGGTGGCACCACGGTTATTTGGGCATCGAACCCCATTAGGCGCTGGCGAATACCATCTTTGAACCCGACCACGATGGCCAGAGTAAACTCCATGATAATCAAGGCCAGGGCAACGCCTCCGGTGGCTATCAACACACCGGCTCCGCTGCTGCCGCTTCGATTGAGGCGCAGTCGTCTCGAAATCCAAAGTCCTATAGATTGTTTCATTGCAATTGTTCTAATAGTGCGTCGGCCAGCAAGTTGCCCCACAGTATATATCCTGTGCGGGTGAAGTGAACACCATCTTTGCTCATCAGATGTGCCGAGCGCATGGCACTCGCACGTCCGGCAATGGCATAGTGGTTGTAGTAGGCAATTTTGTTTTCTTCCGCATAGAGCCTTATGGCGCGAGCCATTGTTGCTGCTTTCTGGTTGATAACTTGTGTCCGCGAGCGACGGCGACCTTTTTTGCGAACATAGGAGCGCCGATAACATTCCGTTGGCCCGACAAGCAATATTTTGGCTTGAGGGCTGTATAGCTTGATACTCTCTATGAGATTGTTGATATTGGCTCTGAGCTCTTCGGTTGTCGTTCGTCCGAAGGCTTCGTTTGTGCCTAATGCAATAATGACCAAGTCGGCATTGAGAGCTGCAAGTTCCGAACCAAAATGGTCTATGAGGCTGTACGATGAGTATGTGGCACCGTTGTTGCCAATGGAATGAACCACAGTGCCCGTGCTGTCAGAAATCAGTTCGATGCCGCCAATCACTGTTGAGCTATTTCCGGTTATGTGCACATTGTAGTGGTCGCTTGTTTGACCGACTTCTGCAACCGTCAGACCGAAGTCGTCGATGTGTGTTGAAAAGGGTACTTTCAAAGAATCCATCACAATATCATTAATTGTCAATGGATTGCCTCGAGTGTGAAAACGCAGTTTCTTTGTTGGTGCAGGCAAACGTAAGTTCAGCACAAAATCATCGGTCGATGGCTGGAGAGCGATGCCTGTAAATGTCATTTCGGTGCTCCATGGCGTGCGCAATAGCGACGATGCGATGTAAGGCGACGAAAGGCTGATGTCGTAATCGGTAGGCTGGTTTGTGCCTGCGAGCTTGAAAGGCGCTATGATTCCTCGACCTGCATACCTCCCCTTGTCTGTCAGGCATCGACGAAGAACCGAGCCGCCAAAATCGGCTTGTATGTGCGAGTCTCCGAGGTACACTACCGAAAAACGAGATTCGCCACGCGAAGCCGAGGCATATTTTTCTGCCAACTCCTTCCAGTCATCGCCATTGAGCTTGATATGGTTGTTGGCAAGTTTCACCGAAGGGTATGCTTTATAGTCGATGGACGCAGGTGCGCTGTCGGCAAAAAAATGGGGCTTGATGCGTTCTTCCAGTTGCTCGTCATCTTCTGCCCATGCTATATTGCAGATGCAGGCCAATAATGCGGCTGTTAGCAATTTAATTATTGAGTGCATAGTCGAGGGCAAAGTCAAAGAGTTTGGCAAGCTCGGCGCCGCCGTCGTGGTTAAGGTGTATATAATCGGCATTAAGATGATGCCTTTTGCGCCATTCAATGGCTGCATCCTCGCCGCCCATAGCAGCGCGTGTGTCAAAGAAGAAACATTTGGTATTTGCCGCAAGTTGGCGCTGAGCGTTGACCATGGCCGTACATTCGGGCATCGATGCCAAAGTTCCGGAAGCTTTTGAGGCACGGTCGCCAACTCCCATAATCAATACGTCAGCCCCGGTGTATGTGCTGCGGATGGCTTCTACGGCTTTTGCCATGTTGTGGCTGTATGCTGCGTAGTTGGTTTGGCCGGGACTGATGGCATTCATGCCGAATTCGATGATGATAAGGTCATAGTCGGCCCACTGGCGCATTGCTTGGCAAAGTTTGCGGTTTATGCGGCTCAGCGTAATGCCCGAATTGCCGCGCACCGACATGCAGTCGACCTCTATGCCCGATGCTCCATCGAGATAAGTGGCGAGCGCCACCACCCCCGGGGCGTCTGTGCGTACTTTGAGACTGGAAGTCATGCCTTCGAGCACCACGGCCTGTGGCTCGCCCAGTGCTTCGGCGGCATATTGTTCACACAGGCCGTTGTCGCCGCTGAGTTCCACGTTGCCGCCATTGGGAGCAATGAACACAAACGTGCTACGCTGCCAGCTGTCGGCACAGGGCAGACGTTTGGAACCCTTGAAAGTGCTGGTTGCCGAACCGGCGGCCTTGCAGTAGTCGCTCGACAGAAGACGCAAGCTGTCGCTGCGTCTCATAGTGCGTATATCGTGAAGTTCCCAGCCTGAAGAGGAAAGATGCATGCTGCGTCTAAAGCCCGGGAACTCGCTGTGAACCGGTGTGAAGCCAATGCCGCAGCCTCCGTATTTTTGCTGGAGTGCAGCACGCAGATTTTGGACAAAAATATCACCTTCAATATAGCTGTCGCCCAGCACGGCTATGCGTATGGTGCGGCTCGATGCTTGTCCGATAGCAGTTTTGAAGTTAGGAAGCATTGGCCCGTCGGTATAATTTTCAATCACTACCATTCCATTGGCGCGAGGAGCTTCGTGGACAATAGGTTTTGGAACTTGAATACTGTCGGTCTGCGTGCTGTCGGCCGCTGAAGTTGTCGGCGAAATCCCATTAGAAGATTCGTTTGCCGCCTCATCGGGTGTACATGTGTTGACCGGATTGGTATCGATGGGAACAACAGCGAGTGTCTGTTCTTGTTTTTTGTGTGGCAAAAGGTCCTCAAAAAGGTTGAAATCTTTGATTCTATTGTCGGTCAGCGTGCTCCACGGCACGGCCGACAAAAGCAAGAGAATGCCGAGCGACAAGCAGATGAGTGTAATGAGGTATTTCGAGGAGGAATCGTTCATTGCAAGTAGTCAGAAAGCATTGAGAAGGTTGACCAAAGGAGCAGCTTTGGCTTCGGTTTCATTCCACTCGTCGAGCGATGCCGATGCGCCGGTGACGCCGCTTCCGGTATAGACGCACCAGTTGTGGCTGTCGAAGTGCACGCAACGAAGCATTACATAGGCAGTTGAGGGAGTGCTGATAATGCCCCCGTAATAAGCTCGTGGCGAGCTTTCGAGCTTGGCAATGGTTTCGATGGCCTTCTGGCGAGGATAGCCGCCTACTGCCGGGGTTGGGTGTATGGCATTAGCCACCATGCTGATATCAATCTGCTCGGCGACACATTCAATGTCGATTGGCGTGCAAAGATGTGCTATTTCACCATAAGGAAACTCTACGGGGCGCCGGGGCACGGCTTTCCACTGTGTCCCGAGGGCTTCGATGCGTCGGCAAATATCGTCCGACACCACACGGTGTTCGTTTAGGTTTTTTTCATCCCATGGTTCGTCGAGACCGTTTCGGCGGGTGCCGGCCAAAGCACGAGTGCGCGCTGTATGCGGCCCTGTGCTCTCCACAAGCAGTTCGGGTGACGCCCCCATCCAGAAATTGTAGCGAGGATGGTAGAACGCAAAGCAGAACATGTCGGGAAACATGGAAAAATAACGGCGTGTCAAAACTTTGAAATCGAAGTTTTTAAACTTGCCGGTAATCTGTCTGCATATCACGGCTTTGCCACCGAGGGGTCCGAAGGTTCGTACAACGGAATCGATGGAGAGAGAGTAATTTTCAAAGCTGGTAGTCTGTTCATTAACCGGCATGGCTTTGTAGCATTCGTCGAGCCAAGGTCTGATTGTGAGACCGCCCTCGAATGTAAGAGTTCCACAGCCATCATCAGCAAGCAAGGCATTGCAGCAGAACACGTCGTTGCTATTTGCCGGGGAAAAGATGACGAAAGGTTCCATCATTGTGCTTCGACCACCATGCCCCGAAGGTCGAAGCCTTCCGAAGCAGTGATTTTCACATTATATATATAGCCAACTTCGAGCGAGCCTTTGGCCGCCGGTATCAGAACTTCGCCATCAACATCGGGCGAATCAAACTCAGTGCGTCCTATATACATGCCTTCGTTGTCGTCGTAGCGGTCTATGATTGTGCGGAGTGTTTGTCCAACTTTGGCATCGTTGATTTCCCATGCAATTTCTTGCTGCACTTCCATGAGACGTTCAAGGCGTTGGTCTTTCACTTTCTGGGGAATGTTGTCTTTGTAGTGTCGTTGTGCAAAGGTGCCGTCTTCCTCACAGTAGGCAAATGCACCAAGACGTTCGAAACGCTGCTGGCGCACAAAGGCGAGCAGACTTTCAAATGCTGCATCATCCTCTCCGGGAAAGCCAACCATAATGGTTGTGCGTATGTGTATGCCCGGCACTTCTGTTCGTATTCGTTGGAGCAGTGCGCGTGTCTGCTCGCCATTGATGTGTCTATGCATGGCTTCGAGCACACCATCGTCGATGTGTTGCAGGGCTATGTCCAGATATTTGCAGATGTTGGCATGCCGGGCCATTACGGGCAGTATGCCATAAGGAAAATCAGCCGGGTAGGCATAGTGGAGGCGAATCATCTCTACGCCGGCGATGCTTGCCATGTTTTCAAGAAGGTCGGCAAGAGGCTCGTCCGATGCTTCCTGAAGGTCGCGGCCATACGATGACAGGTCTTGAGCAATGATATTGAACTCCTTGGTGCCGTTGGCAGCGAGTGCGCTGACTTCGGCAAGAATGTCGGCAGCTGTGCGCGAGTGGTGCGCACCTGTAATCAGCGGTATGGCGCAGAATGCGCAGTGTCGGTTGCAGCCTTCCGAAATTTTGATGTAGGCATTGTGTTTGGCCGAAGCCAGAACACGTCCGGCCTGTTGTTCTGCTTTGGTATTGCCAAAAAATTCGCAGATGCCGGGCCAGTCGAATTTGCCATATACAGCATCGAGTTCGGGAATGAGCTCGTCGAGTTCGGAACGGTAACGCTCGCTAAGGCAGCCCATGGCAACTACGGCACGTAGTTTGCGTTTTTTTTTCGCCTGGCAAGCTTGGAGCAGGGTGTTCACACTTTCTTCTTTGGCATCGCCGATAAAACCGCAGGTGTTCACCACAAGAGCCGAGCCATCGGCCGGAATATCGTCGACAAAACATGCTTCAAGGCCGGCATGACGCAGCATTGCGCACAGCCGTTCGCTGTCGACAAGGTTTTTGGAACATCCTAAACTAAGGATGCTTACTTTGTTATTTCTCATTTTTATTGAAAAGCGACTGCACAAATGCCCGCTTATCGAAGAGCTGGAGGTCGTCGATGCCTTCGCCAATACCAATATATTTCACAGGGATTTTGAATTGGTCGCTGATGCCTATCACCACACCGCCGCGCGCTGTGCCGTCGAGCTTGGTGACGGCGAGGTCGGTTACCTGTGTGGCTGCAGAGAATTGTCGAGCCTGTTCGAAAGCATTCTGCCCCGTGGAGCCATCGAGGACAAGGAGAACCTCGTCAGGGGCCCCGGGCACGACTTTGTCCATGACACGCTTGATCTTGGAAAGCTCGTCCATCAGGCCTTTTTTGTTGTGAAGACGGCCGGCAGTGTCGATAATCACCACATCTATCTTGTTGGCTACAGCCGAAGATAGGGTGTCGTAGGCCACGGCAGCGGCATCGGAGCCAAGTTGTTGTTTTACAATAGGCACATCGGCGCGGCGAGCCCATTCGTCAAGCTGCTCGACGGCGGCGGCGCGGAAGGTGTCTGCAGCCCCGAGCATAACTTTGTAGCCGGCGCGTTTGTATTGGTGGGCAAGCTTGCCGATAGTGGTAGTCTTGCCCACGCCGTTGACACCAACAACCATAATTACGTATGGCCGGCGGTTGGCGGGGACAGTGAAATCGGAACCGTCGGAGGTGTTGTTCTCTTCGAGCAAGTCGCTGATTTCCTGACAAAGCATTTCGTTGAGCTCGTCGATGCTCACATATTTGTCGCGATTGGCGCGTGCCTGTATGCGGTCGATAATTTTTAGAGTGGTCTCGGCACCGACATCCGAGGCTATGAATATTTCTTCAAGTTCGTCGAGAAAGTCATCATCGATGGTGCGACGGCCGGCAAAGGCACGACGCAATTTGCTGAAAACGCCTTCTTTGGTTTTCTGCAATCCTTTGTCGAGGTTTTCTTTCTTCTTCTCGCGGCTTAGAAAGTCGAATAATCCCATGATTGTCTGATTTTGATAGCAAAATTACTAAAAAAAAACCAAACAAGGAAATATTTCCATGAATGGTAAATTGTTATTATATTTGCAGAGAATATGAAGATACGCAAAAGCAACCCGATGGATCTTGCGGCAATGCAACGCATCTACGATGCCGCACGCCGTTTTATGGCCGAGATGGGCAACTCCTCGCAATGGCAAGGCAGTTATCCATCGAACGACCTCTTGCTTGCCGACATGAAGCGTGATGTTAGTTATGTCGTTGAGCATAATGGTTATATTGTCGGTACTTTTGCTTTTATCCCCGGCGAAGACCCGACCTATGCATCAATCGAGGGAGCATGGCCGGACAATGAGCCATACGGAACTATTCACCGTATTGCTTCTGATGGTTCGATGCACGGCATTGCCGATGCCTGCCTCGAATTCTGCTTGTCGAAACGTATCAACATACGTATCGACACACATGCCGACAACAAGGTGATGCTCCGGTGGGTGGAGCGTGCGGGCTTTGCACGCTGCGGCATCATCCATATTGCCGACGGCACGCCTCGCATTGCTTTTCAATTGACTAAGAAATAATTACGATGAACAACGATACTCCTCGTGACGATTACAAACATGTGATCGATCGAATATATAAAGAGGTGCTTCCCTTCTTAGGACGCGGCAAGGTGGCCGACTATATTCCGGCTCTTGCCCGGGTAAATCCAAACCAATTCGGTATTGCCGTGCTGCCACTCGAAGGGCAGGTGGTGCTCAAAGGCGATGCCCGCACATGCTTTTCGGTGCAGAGCATCTCCAAGGTGTTTACTTTTGCTATGGTTATGCGGCATCTTGGCGAGGAAATATGGAAATCGGTGGGTCGTGAGCCCTCGGGCAATCCTTTCAACTCACTTGTTCAGCTGGAGCATGAAAAAGGTGTGCCTCGCAATCCTTTTATCAACGCCGGAGCTATTGTGGTTACAGACCGCCTTATTGATTTGTATTCGCGTCCCAAAGAAGAAATACTCCAATTTGTGCGGGAGCTTTGCGGAAACGACGACATCTACTACGATAGCAAGGTGGCTCGTTCAGAACTCGACCATGCCGACCGCAACCGTGCTCTTGCCTACTTTATGAAGAGTTTTGGCAACATCCACAACGATGTAGATACAATAATCGATGTCTACTGCCACCAATGCGCGTTGTCGATGAGCTGCGAGGACCTTGCTCATGCTTTTCTTTTTATGGCCAATCATGGAGTGAATCCCGCCGATGGCAAGCGCATACTCTCCAAGAGTCAGGCCAAACGTTTGGGAGCCCTAATGCTCACTTGCGGTTTCTACGACGAATCGGGCGATTTCGCTTTCCGTGTGGGTTTGCCCGGCAAGAGCGGAGTAGGGGGCGGCATAGTTGCATATCTGCCCGAACGTCTGACCATAGCCGTGTGGAGCCCCGAGCTCGACTGTCACGGCAACTCTCTGATGGGTATCGAAACTCTCGAACGTTTCACCACCGACATATCAAGGTCGATTTTTTAAATATCTTTCCTTTATCCACATGGTTATGGAATCGGTTTTCCTGTCCGTTGTTGATAGAGTCGAACTGATTTTGACCGGATTTGGCGTGGTCCTTGCCTTATGACAGGCTTAGAGTTTAGGGCTTGGAATATCCAATAGGATTGTTCATCAAAGGCATTTGACAGACAGAGAAACCAAGAAGCTTGGCAATGGCTGCGCTGTCCATTGTGGCACGTGGCACAGTGGCTATTCCCTCTGATGTGCAAGCAAGAGTGAGATTCTCGCAGGCTATACCGGCGTCTATCATGGCCATAGCTTTGGCACGGTCGTCTTGGGGGAGCTGCGACATATCGGCAACAAAGACAATAGAAACCGGAGCTTCGAGAACGAAATCCTGAGAGAATGCTTCCGTTCCGGCGATGAGTTTTCGGTGGTCGCCATCCTTTGCCAGCGAAAGCGAGTGTGATGCTGGCATATATTCCCACACGCCGTTCTTGTCAAAAACAAAAGCACGGATTTCTTGCCGGTTAAGGGCAGTTGGATTTGCACGATTTGCAGGAGCTCCAAATTTGCCGGGGGCTGCATTGGGACGGTTGACTCCGACGGCCATCCACAGTAATTGTCCGAGTGTCGTATCGGGTATTTCGCGCGAAGCGTCAAATTCGCGCACACTGTGTCGCTGTGCCACAACTTCGTTCATTGGCATGCCTCCAACCATGGAAGGTGCCGGTAATTTTTTTTCTTGTGCTGTCATAAGCAGTGTTGTTGCCAAGGTGAATATTGTCACCGTCAAACGATATAATTTGTCCAAAATCTAATCTATTTCAAGGTTTTACCATCAGCAAATGCATTGCCAACTCGTTTGCCGAGGGCAATATAGCCATTGTGGATAGGGTCGAATGTTATGAGGTCCATTTTCTCAACATCGGGCTTGCCGTCTTCTGCAAGATACTTTTCGTCGCACACAATATTGAGAATTTCGGCAACTATATAGTAGCCCGTTTCCGATTCGAAGAATTTCTCCTTGATGCGACATTCCATGGACATGGGGAAACAGCTGAAAACAGGAGCGTTGACTGTAGCTGCCTTTTCGGCTTTCCATCCTGTTTTGGCAATTTTATCGGGGTGAGTCTTGCCGCTGACAAGCCCCACATAGTCGGCAGCCACTCGCGTGTCGGCCGTGGCAAAAGCCACAGTAAATTCGCCTGTGCGGTTGAGGTTTGCTGTGGTTTGGTGTGCGCCCATCGAAATCATGATTTCATTCGCGTCCCATTGCCCGGCCCATGCGGCGTTCATGGCGTTGGGAGTTCCATCGGCATTGTAAGTGCCGATTATAAGTACCGGCTGAGGAAGCATCCAAGCTTTTGGTTTGAAACTTTTCATTAGTCTATAAGTTTTATGTCGGTTAATTTTTTTTCGATATAGTCTATCTAATAACACAAAATGGTTTTCTCCGGTTTATAAAAACCGATCAGTTTCCTCCTTGGGGAAAATAGGGTGCAAATATAAAAACAAATATGAATATGAAACAAATATTTATTAACTTTGCATAAGAGAGTTTGTGCTTTGGGCTTATGTTAAGATTTGGATTGATTTTTCGAGTATGTCTCAAGCTTCTGAAAATTCCATAAAGTTTAAAGTAAGCATACTCCAAGAACCACACCCGAAATACTGAACCATTATGCTTAAACTAAACAAAGTGCACCATATTGCCGTAATCTGCTCGGATTATGAGCGTAGTCTTGATTTTTATACTAATGTGCTCGGGCTTTCCGTAAGGGCTGAAAACTACCGTGCGGAACGAGAATCGTACAAAACCGATCTTGCTCTCAACGGTAGTTATGTGATTGAGCTTTTTTCATTTCCTTCCCCTCCCCGGCGTCCTTCGCAGCCTGAGGCTGCTGGCTTAAGGCATCTCGCCTTTGAGGTCGCCGACATTGCCGAGGCTATTTCCGAACTCGAAAAAAACGGTATTGCCCATGAGGAAGTCAGAGTCGATGGTTATACCGGCAAACGATTTGTCTTTTTCCAGGACCCGGACGGTCTCCCTTTGGAGCTATACGAAAATTAGGATTGAAAATCATTCCATTAGCAGGCGGTTGCGAGCCATCAGGCTTGCGCCAACCACTCCTGCGCGTTCGCCGAGCTTGGAGCAAACAACTTTGCATCCCTGACTTACAAGCCTAAGGGTGTACTTGTTGATTGCCAGCTGTACGGGCTGGCGCAGATATTCGTTGGTGCGGGAAAGCGACCCGCCGATAATCACCTGCTGCGGATTGAAGATGTTGATGAGGCCGGCTATCCATTTGCCCAGCTTTCCGCCAACGTTTTCGAAGGTTTCTATGCATAAGAGGTCTTCGCGTTCGACGGCAGATATTACAGCTTCGAGTGTTAGGTCGTCGGGGCTTTCGATTTTAACTACTTCGGAGAGAATTGAATTTTCTCCCTCCTTCATTTTTTTAAAGAGTATTTGCTGGATTGCGCGTCCCGAGACTTCGGTTTCGAGACATCCTTTTTTCCCGCAGTGGCAGATTATTTCGTTGTCGAAAGCCGGAATATGACCTAATTCGCCGGCAAGGCCGTTCTGTCCTTCGTATAAATTACCGTCGATGAGCATGCCAAGGCCGAGGCCCCAGCTAAGGTTGATGAATAGCACATTTTTTTTGCCCGAGGCCACACCGCGCAGAAATTCGCCATAAGTCATGCAGCGCGAATCGTTTTCGATAACTACTGGGATGCCGAGTCGTTCTGACATGGTTTCGGAAATTGGAATTTCCGAAAAACTGAAGATTGAAAAGCTGTATCCTGTTCGGGGATTGACACGCCCCGGGACAGAGAGGCAGGCATTCATAATCTGGTCGCGGTTCTTGCCAGAGTCTTCGAGAAAGGCGTTGGCAATTTTGACAATAGCATCCAGGGCTTCATTGCCATGTTGGTAGATGTTTGGAATAGGCTCGTAGAGCAGCTCGTCAATGAGTTCGCCGCTAAAGTTCATCAGTGCCATGTTCACGTGCTCATGGTTTATGTCAATGCCCATGAAGTAGCCCGAAGAGGGATTCAGGCCATAGTAACACGAACGTCTGCCGGTTTTGTTCCCCATTTTGCCATGTTCGGCCACTACGCCGGCTTCTTTCATTTCATTGACGAGCTTGGTTACGGTTGGCACGCTCAGTCCCAGCTCTTTGGCAAGTTCCGGAATGGGCGAGGATATGTTGCTGATAAAAAGGTTGATAATCCGCTTTTTCAACTGTGCATTTCTTGTGCCGTTGGCAAGTTCTTGGAGGAATGTTGTGAGCATGGTAATGTGATTTCTTTATTGTTTTGCAAAGTTACAAAAATCATTACAATAAGTAACAATTTTAAGTATAAATATTTATACATTTTTATAAAACATATTATTTAATATAGGAATTTATTTTAGTGAAAAATGTAACAAAAATATTTTATTAAATAATTTGTCTAATTTAAAAATTTGATTTAACTTTGCATCGTCCAAACAAAAAAATGGACAAGGATAAAACTCCACAGGAAATACTTCATGAACCATAAAGTTCCAAATGCAGTAATATTCATAGCGTTGCTTTGCTCTTGGAAAAGGCGCGTGTGTTTGACCCCTTCGGGCACGCGGGATTTGACCCCTAGG
>CAJUAR010000024.1 GCA_910584495.1 uncultured Muribaculaceae bacterium | reverse complement strand
GTAATGGCCAAGGGATTTTAAGTCCCTCGTGTCTACCATTCCACCATTCGGGCAAGGCGGTGCAAAATTAATCAAATTTCCTCAGAAAAGCAAAAAAATAATGGATACAACATCAATTCAACTTTGGTGGCACGGAATTTGTTATTTTAATAGAAATACACGTTTAATACACTACCACTATGAATGACAGAATATCATACGAAGCAAAGAAGAAACTGCCCGATTCAGTTTTCGGGCTTCCCGAACGTCGCGAATATCCCATGCCCGATGCCGAGCACGTGCGTGCAGCCGAGGCTTATTTCCGTAATTGTCCCGAATTTCTAAAACCACGACTGGCGCGTGCCATTATGGCTCGAGCCCGGGAATTTGGCGTGGATGTGGAATCGTCGACAGTGCGCTTCTATGCCGGAGCGCATTCTACTTGAAGGTGTAGATGATGCGTGCCGTAGCCGAAGCCGGTGCCTGGTCGTCGTTGCGTGTGAAACGGCGGCTGCGCACTTCTGCCATGCATCGTTCCACAAGCGCGGCATCTGTTCCGGCCGGAGCCCTGCCGCCAGTCTGCACCACGCGCACCACACGACCATCGGCATCGATAGTTGCTCGAAGCTCAATGCGTCCGGTGGCGGTAGACCGCACTTTTTTGAACTGCGGCATAATCCAGCCGCCGCTAACGCTGCCTTGCCCTGAACCGTCGACGGCCGACGGAGTGTTTTCGGGACTTCCGCTGTCGCTCTTTTTATCGGAAGATACAGCGGAAGCGTTTTCGTGTGCTGTTTCCGACGATTTGAAAGCTTGCGCAATGTCGCGGCTTGCTTCTTCGCGGGCCATAGCTTGTAGCTCCTGGGGTGTCGGTTCGACAGGAGCTGTCCGTTCGGCCGCTTCGGCCGTGGCTTGTTGCTCCTGTTCTGCAAAGGCCGGCTGCGGCGTATCGTCGACAGGCGTGTCGTCGGCAAAGTCGACATATTCCTCCGTTTCGGCATCATCTATAATCATAGCCGCCGGAACAGGCCGAGGCACAGCCGCCGGAGCTTCCAGGCGGCAGAAAGCGAGCACAGCGGCAATTGCCAATACAAAAGCCACACACACGGCAAGAGCTATGTTGCGCGAAGAATTCACTTGGCGTTGATCGGTTTTGTTGCCGGCCGGGTGGCCAGCACCATTTTCACAGAATTTTGGGCACCGATGTTGAGGAGGTCGACAATCTTGCCATATTTAGCTTCGGCATCGGCATATATGGCCACGGTGCCCACAGAATCGATGGGCTGCGCGGCAGTGAAAAATGGAATGAGCGAATCGAGGGGCACAGCCACCGGCTCGGCCTGGTCGAGGCTCACAAAGTACTGTCCGTCGGCATCGACAAAGATGCGAGTGGCGGGTTTTAACGGTGTTTGTTGCGAGCTTTGAGGCAAGTCTATTTCCAGGGCTGTCGGGAAGACAAAACTCGATGTAACCATGAAGAATACCAACAGCAGGAATACCACGTCGGTCATCGAGGCCATGGAGAAAGAGGCCATCATGTTGTGTTGACGTTTGAGGGCCATGGTGTTAAGCTCCGGGTTCGTTGAGAAGGTCCATAAAGTCCATGGTGCGGGCTTCAAGACGGTTCATAATCTTATTGATGCGTGCCACAAGGTAGTTGTAGGCAAACAGGGCTATGATACCTACAATCAGTCCGGCCACTGTGGTGACAAGAGCCGAATATATGCCCGAGGCAAAAGAATCGATTGTGGCGGTGTTACCGGCCTTGGCTATGGCATAGAAAGCCTGTACCATGCCAATAACTGTGCCCAGGAAACCAAGCATGGGAGCACCGGCGGCTGTCGTAGCCAGCAAGGGCAGGCCGCGGCTGAGCGAGGCAATCTCAAGGTTGCCTGTGTTCTCTATTGCCACAAGGACATCGTTCATGGGGCGCCCTATGCGTGATATGCCTTTTGCAATAAGACGTGAATAGGGCGTGTCGGTTTTTCGGCACAGGTTGAGGGCGCTTTCTGTCTCGCCCTCATGGATGTAGCCGCTTATACGGCCCATAAAGTTCTCGTCTTCTTTCGATGCTTTGTTTATGGCCACGCATCGTTCGGCAGTTACATATATACTCGCCAGCAGAAATATGGCCAGGGGTACCATGGCCCAGCCGCCTTCAAGGCATAATTCCCAAAGAGACATTCCGTTTATTTTGAATTTTAAAAATTAAAAATAAAAAGGGGCGCAACGATTAGAGCGTGAGGGCTTCTTTGTATCGTTGCACGGTTTGGTGCAGACCCAGGTAGAGGGCGTCGCAGATGAGGGCATGGCCAATCGACACTTCGCTCAACAAGGGGATGTTGCGGCTGAAGAAGGCAAGATTGTCCAGGCTGAGGTCGTGGCCCGCATTGACACCGAGGCCTAAACGGCGGGCTGCATCGGCGGCGGCAACGAAGGGTGCCACGGCAGCCTGCGGGTCGGCGGCATAGGCATCGGCGTATGGCTTGGTGTAGAGCTCTATGCGGTCGGTGCCCGTTGCGGCAGCGGCGCGGATGGTCTCGATATTTGCCTCGACAAATATCGAGGTGCGAATCCCTGCTTCCTTGAAGCGTTCGACAAGGGCTGTGAGGAACTCGGCATTTGCTGCCACATCCCATCCGGCCGACGATGTGAGAGCATCTGCCGCATCCGGTACGAGTGTCACTTGTGTGGGGCGGACCTGGAGGACCAGGTCGACAAACTCGGGGGCCGGATAGCCCTCGATGTTGAATTCACAACGTAGGGCAGGGCGAAGCTGGTAGACATCGGCGCGTTTGATGTGGCGCTCATCGGGGCGGGGATGCACTGTGATGCCGTCGGCTCCGAAGCTTTCAATGTCGAGGGCAGCAGACAGCACGTCGGGACGGTTCTCGCCGCGCGCGTTACGCAACGTGGCGATTTTGTTTATATTAACGCTCAAATTTGTCATTATGCAAAAAATAATTCTTAAATTTGTGGTTGCTTTTGCAAGCCGCGCATTGGCGGTGTTCAAATTTCTATGCAAAAGTAGTCAGAAATAATAAAACGACGAAAGATTTTGAGTTCAAAACAGCATAAATTTCCCGAAAACGACTACCTCTTTCCTCCGGTAGCAGAAAGTTCGCGGCTTCTTGTGGCTTGCCGCGCCGAGGATTATAGTGCCTCGCGCATAGCCCACGCCGTGGAAGACTGCGATGCGCACCTGCTCAATCTCAATGTCACCTCCATGGGCTATAAAACCGACGATGAATTCGAGCGGGAAAGCCACAGTTCCGAAACGGGGAAATTCCCTGTGGTGTTCGACCTCCGTGTGAGTCATCGCAATCCCGAAAGCATATCGCGTTCGCTGGAGCGCTACGGCTACACTGTTCTGCGCTCGCAGGGCAATGCCGACCCCGATGAAGAAAAGTTGCGCAGCCGCATCGACAACCTATTCAGGTATCTCGAAATATGACGATCGCTATCTACGGCAGCCGTCGCCAGCAAGGCGGCACCGACAGCATTGTCCGCTTCCTCGACATGCTTGCAAGTCGAGGCGATGATGTGGTGATGCATCATAAACTATACGCCAGTCTCTGGCAGACGGTGCCCGGAGCTCTTGCCAAAGTGCGCCGGTGCACGCTCGAGCATGTTGACAAAGCCGACCTTGTGGTGAGCATAGGCGGCGACGGCACTTTTCTGCGCGCCGCCTTGTGGATTGGCGAGTTGGATGTGCCTGTGGTGGGCTTCAATTCGGGCCACCTTGGCTATCTAACCGCCCTGCCCATCGACGAGCTTCCCAACTTGCTGGGCTATCTTGCCGATGATTTGTTCGTGGCCGAACGCCGCAGTCTGCTGGAAATTGTGTCGCCGCAGCTGCCGGCTTCCATAGGCAAGTACGCACTCAACGAAGTGGCGATTGCCAAGGAAGAGTCGGCATCGATGGTTACGGCAAGCGTGAGCCTCGACGGCGGTCCTCTTGCCGACTATCGTGCCGACGGCCTCATTGTCTGCACCTCGACAGGCAGCACGGCCTACAACCTATCGGTTGGAGGACCTATTGTGCAGCCTACCGCCGGTGTTTATGTAATAGCACCTGTTGCCGCCCATTCGCTCACCATGCGCCCTATGGTTATCGGGCCACAGTTCGACATGAGCATCGTGCCCTCGGGCCGTTCGAGCCATGTGCGTCTCGCTGTCGACGGCCGTTCGGTGCTCATCGACATGGGCACGGAGATATATTTGCGCCCTGCGGCACGCACCATCACCATTCTGCAGCTGCGGCAGCACACCTTTTCGCAGATTTTGCGTCAGAAACTTCATTGGGGCGAAAATTTATGGAGATGATGGAAGAAAAAGTTGTGGCTTCGTGCCGTTATCAACATCCCATTCTTGGGACCGTCAAAGTGAAGGTACATGGCGCGGCGCGCAGCATACGCGCACGCTGGGTGGGCCCGGTGGTGCAAATCACCATTCCCCGCAATCTGCCGGTGAGCGAGTACGACAACTTTATAGCGAGTTTTCAGGACCGCATCATCGCCGCCCGTCCGGCCGAGCAACTGGCGATTGGCTCGATAGTGGATGCGCCCGAGGTCGATTTTTCCTTTGAATACAGCACCGACATGCCCGCACGCTACAACTGGGCACCGACAATTGTAAAGGACAAACCTCTTCGCGGAAAGAAGTGCAACTATATTGTAAAAATCAACCCCAATTTTCTATCGGCAGACAATGCCTCTCAGCCCCGGGCCATTGAATGGCTCAATCAACTTCTGCTCCATTTTGCATATAAAGCCACCGAGGAGTATGTGCTTCCCAGAGCTCGTGATCTTGCCGAAAGTCTGCATCAGAAGCCTTTGGGGTGGGCGGTCAAGGAATCAAAAACGCGTCTGGGCTGCTGCGATTCGCGAGGCATCATCACTTTGAGTCCCCGACTTATTTTTCTGCCTTACGAGCTGCGCGACTATATTGTCTGGCATGAGCTTGCCCACCTTTCGGAAATGAATCATTCGCAGGCCTTTCACGAAATCTGCAACCGCTACTGCGGAGGGCGCGAGGCCGAGTACGAGGCGCGTGTCAAAACCTTCCGATTTCCTGTGTTCTGATGAGAAATTTCACTTTGATAGCAGCCTTATGTGTTGGGCTGTGGGCCATTGCCTACAGACTGCCGCTGCCCGCATTGCCCGATACCCTTCGCGAACCCCGCGAACGCGCGGCATATGCAGCCCTTCATTTTTGTGATGCTCTCGACCATGAGCCTGCCGACAGTCTTACTGCCGAGGTGTGGCATCAGAGCGTAGCCGACCTTTTGAGTTTCTTTCCGCACATAGCCAACGACAGCATCTGCGCCATGGCTGCGGAGCGTCTTGTCGATGCCGGCCGCCGAAATGATGCGTGGGCTGCCGACATTTCTTCAGCCCTTGAAAGTTGCCTCTTCGACGGTGCTTCGCCGCAGCGCGATGAAAAGCTCTTTGCGCTCTTTTTGAAGCTTATGGCAGATGCCGCTTATCCCGATGCCGAGCGCTGCCGCTGGCTCCTGTCCATGGTTGAAAAGAACATGCCCGGCAGCCCAGCCCCGGATTTTGCCTTTACCGACCGCAGCGGAGCCGCACGCACACTCCATGCTTCGCTTGGCAGGCCGACCGTCTTGTTCTTCTACGATCCGGAATGTGACGACTGCCACCATGCAGCTGCCCAGATGGCCTCCGACATAATTCTACAGAGCCGTCTTGGACGAGGTGCTGCCCAAATCATTGCCATAACAACAGCCGACATTGATAGCTGGCGCAAATCAGCAGGGCAATTTCCCGACGCATGGACCGACGGGCATAATGATGGCTCTATCGACGATGACGACTTGTTTCTCATTCCAAGCTATCCAACTTTCTACCTTCTTGATTCCGACGGCACGATAGTACTCAAGGACGCTCCCTATTCCCGGATAATATCTGTACTAACCGCTATGTGATGAAGACTCTCTACGTAAGTGATTTGGATGGAACGCTGCTTGGCGCCGACAGCCGTGTGTCGCAGCGCAGTTCGGCAATCATTACCGATGTGTGCCGGCGTGGTGGCTTGTTTACCGTTGCCACAGCCCGCACTCCGGCCACTGTAGTTCCCCTGCTTGCAGGCACCCCCACCACAGCCCCGGCTGTGGTGATGACAGGTTGCGCCTGTTGGCTGCGGCAGGAGGAACGTTTCGACCATCCCTTGTTCATGCCCGCCGACGAACTCGACAATATAATTGCACATTGCCATGCAAACGGTGTCGACCCCTTTGTCTATGTCATGGCACCGGATGGCCGTTCGCTCGATGTATATCACACCTCGCAAAAGCTCAATGCTGCCGAGACGAAATTCTACGGCGAACGTTGCAAGCTGTCTTTGAAGCGTTTCCATCTGGGGCAGGAAGCCCCGGCACGTGCACGCACCTCCGGCATGCTTCTCTTTGGAATGGGCGAGCCCGACAAGATATGCCGCGCTGCCGAAGGCTTCAAGGATTCGACTGCATGTACCGTCTATGCCTATCCCGACATTTTCGCCCCGTCGGTTTACAATCTCGAGGTTTTCCCTCCCGGTGTCGACAAGGCCAGGACCGTGTCCCAGCTAAAAGATGCCGTTGGCGCTGAGCGCTTAGTGGTGTTTGGCGACAGCATCAACGACATGTCGATGCTTGCTGCTGCCGATGTCGCCGTGGCTGTGGAAAATGCCATTCCCGAGGTCAAAGAAGCTGCCGACATTGTCATCGGTCCCAATACGGCCGATTCGGTATCGCAATTCATCATCCAAGATTTTAACGACTATGGTCACCGGTAAAATAAAAGGGTACCTGCTCGGCATTCTTGCCGCAGCCAGCTATGGAACAAATCCCTTGTTTGCATTGCCCCTCTATGAAGCGGGCCTCAGTGCCGATTCGGTACTTTTTCTCCGTTATCTCGCCGCATTGCCTGTTCTGGCATTTCTCATATTGCTTCGCGGCCAAAGTTTTGCCATCGGCGCACGGCAGGCAGGGCTGCTTGTGGGCATGGGCTTGCTTGTTGCCGTGTCGTCGCTCACCCTCTTTATGTCATATAATTATATGGATGTGGGCATTGCTTCGTCCATTTTGTTTGTCTACCCGGTGATGGTGGCGTGCATCATGGGATTTTTCTTCCACGAACGCTTGGGAGCAGTCACATTGTGGTGCATAGCTATTGCAACTGCCGGCATAGGTCTGATGATGAAAACATCGGAAGGTGCATTGGTGAGCATCACCGGTGTTGGTTTGTCGTTGCTGTCGGCTTTGAGCTATGCAATCTATATAGTGGCAGTAAACAAAACCTCGTTGCGCAACGTGCCAACGCTCACTGTCACTTTCTATGTGCTTTTGTTCGGAGTGGTGTTGTTTCTCGCACGTCTTCTCCCCGACGGGCAACCATTGTTTCCATCGCTGCCCGGCATCAGGGAGTGGGGCTGTGTGGCCGGTCTGGCCATTTTGCCCACAGCCATGTCGTTTGCCTGCACCACAGGAGCTATCCAGAGCATAGGCTCCACGCCCACTGCCATTCTCGGGGCTTTCGAACCGGTGACGGCTGTGCTTATCGGCGTGTTTGTCTTTGGAGAGATTCTCACCCCCCAGGCCTTGATAGGTCTGTTGCTCGTTGTTGCGGCAGTGACGTTTGTCGTTGCCGGACCAGGCATACGCAAGCCCGTTGTGCATGTGCGCAAACTATTCCCCAGGCGTTGGGGACGTGCACATTGAGAGCCGGTTATTCTTTGCCCAGAAATTTCTTGATTTGAGGCACTATGATGTTGAGCGTTGTCTCGGGGTCGAGGCGATGACCGCCTTCAAAAGTGTGGATGTTGCTGAAATGCAAGGCATATTCATCGCGACAATTCACCACCTCGTCGCCTGAGGCAAAGAAAGCCATCACCAGATTGTCGCTGTCCTTGCGCCCCGACTGAATTCCGAATTTGGGGTCGAAAATCTTGCGTTCGAAGTCCTCGTATTTTTTGAGCATCTTGTCGGTGACTTTAAATTGCTGTATGCCATCCTGCCGTGGGGTGAAAAAGTCGATGGTCTGTCCCAAAAACTTGCGCATGTGAGCCGAAGGATGGAGCGAGGGGTTGATGAGCACGCGCCGCCAGCCATGGAACAGCAGAGCGAACATGGCCCCCATCGAAGTACCGACAATAACGTCATCGGGACCCAGTTGCGAAGCCAAAGTCCGCAGGCGTGTCAGCGCAATTACGGGGTCGAGGGGTATGTCGGGCGAAATAACTTCGACCCAGGGAAGATGTTTCTGGAGCCGTTTTGCCGTGGCTGTCTGCCCCGAGCTGCGGAAACCGTGAAGATAGACAAGTCGCATAGTTCTCTCTTTTTTCTTAGTTGGTGCAAAGGTAGCATATCCCGATGGTAAAAGCGCAAAACGAAAGTTAAAAATGTCGCATATCAAAGATTTAAGATTATTTAACTCACTGTTACGAGCTTTTAT
The DNA here is from genome assembly GCA_910584495.1 of uncultured Muribaculaceae bacterium. GTDB lineage: Bacteria > Bacteroidota > Bacteroidia > Bacteroidales > Muribaculaceae > CAG-873. The sequence goes on along the minus strand of CAJUAR010000024.1, from coordinate 27,465 downwards.
TGCTATTTTTGCAGTGAAGATTCAAGTAGGCTTGCTTTTGATAGGTTTCAACTCAACAAACAGTGCAAAACAACTCTTTTTGGACACACGTTAATTCTTTTCAATACTAATTATAAACACAGTTAAGAACAAAATCACATTTCTATAGTTTTAAATATTAAACAAGCCCCGCGAGGCGGCGATTATTGACACTACATCGAATTTAACACCCTTAGCGCATACTCATTCAGGTTATGGAAAACGACACTCCGAGCAAAAAACCAAAACGTCCACGCATTGGACAAACTCTTCACAACCTTGACGAAGGTGTTGAAAACCAGTCGCGTTACGACAGGCCTTATCAACCACGTCCTTATAACAACCAGCATAATACCTACGGACAGCGTCCGCAGCGTCCTTTCAACAACCATCAGCAAGGCGGCTACAACAACCGTCCCTACCATAACAATTTCGACAAAAACGCCGAAGCTGCCGAGAACGGTGCCGATGCAGCACAGCCTGTTCAAAGCTACAACCGTCCGCAACGTCCCTATCAACCTCGTCCCTACAATAATAACAACGGTGGCCAGGGCGGCTACAACAACGGTCCCCGCCGTCCCTACAACAATAACAACGGCGGCCAGGGCGGCCAGGGCGGCTACAACAACGGTCCCCGCCGTCCCTACAACAATAACAACGGTGGCCAGGGCGGCTATAACAACGGTCCCCGCCGTCCCTATAACAATGGCGGCCAGGGCGGCTACAACAACGGCCAGCGTCGCCAGTTTAACAATAACAATGGCAGCGGCTTCCCCGGACGTGGCAAGAGCTTCACTCCGCGTCCCAAACGCATAGAGTACGAACTTCCCGTTCCCGATCCGGACGAACAAATACGTCTTAACAAATATATGAGCAACGCCGGTATTTGTTCCCGCCGCGAAGCCGATGAATACATTCAGCAGGGGCTTGTCAAGGTCAACGGTGTGGTAGTGACAGAGCTGGGAACAAAGATCACCCACAAGGACGTTGTGGAATACGACGAAAAAGTGGTTACTCCCGAAAGCAAATGCTATATTCTGCTCAACAAGCCCAAGGACTGCGTGACAACAAGTGATGACCCCAACGGCCGTCTCACAGTCATGGACCTTGTCAAAGGCGCATGTGCAGAACGCATCTACCCGGTTGGACGCCTCGACCGCAATACTACCGGTGTGCTGTTGCTCACCAACGACGGTGATCTTGCCTCAAAGCTCACTCACCCCAAATTTGTGAAGAAAAAAATCTATCACGTGTGGTGCGACCGCGATATCGAAGAAGAAGATATGCAGCGTATAGCCGATGGCATCGAACTTGAGGACGGCCCTATCCACGCCGACGCAATAAGCTATGCCACCGAAACCGACCGAAACCAGGCCGGTATCGAAATCCACAGCGGACGCAACCGTATTGTGCGCCGCATATTCGAATCGCTCGGCTACCACGTGACAAAGCTCGACCGCGTCTACTTTGCAGGCCTCAACAAAAAGAACCTGCCTCGCGGCCGCTGGCGCTACCTCACCCAGGCCGAGGTAAACTACCTCAAAATGGGCTCCTTCGAATAAAAAGCAAATCTCTATCCCTGATACGCCGCTGCTTCACACCGAAGCAGCGGTTTTTTCGCCTTTATGACAAAGCCAGATATTGCCAAAATTGAAAAAAAATCATACCTTTGCAGTTTAGAAACAAATCAGTTAGCTAACAGTGATGAAACGTACTAAAATAAACGATATTTTTGCACCTGAGCTCATCGGGCAGAAGGTGCTGGTCAAAGGATGGGTGCGCACCCGCCGTGGCAACAAGAATGTCCAGTTTGTAGCTCTTAATGATGGTTCGACAGTCCGCAACATCCAGATTGTCTTCGACCTTGGCAAATTCAGCGAAGACGACCTCAAGGCTGTCACCACCGGTTCGTCGCTTGCCGTGGAAGGAACCTTGGTTGAATCGATGGGCAAAGGTCAGACATGCGAAATACAGGCCGAAAGCTTCGAACTTTACGGCACTGCCGATCCTGCCACCTATCCCCTTCAGAAAAAAGGCCATACAATGGAGTTCCTGCGCGAGAAAGCCCACTTGCGTCCGCGCACGGCAACATTCGGCGCCATACTGCGCATCCGCAGCTCCCTCGCCTTTGCAATCCATAAATTCTTCAACGAAAAAGGTTTCTTCTATCTTCATACCCCTCTGATTACGGGCAGCGACTGCGAGGGTGCCGGGGCCATGTTCCAGGTAACGACACTGCCTCTGAACAATATTCCCAAAACTGAAACCGGCGAGATAGACTACAGCAAAGACTTCTTCGGCAAGCCTGCAGCTCTCACCGTATCGGGCCAGCTCGAAGGCGAGCTCGGAGCTACAGCTCTTGGTGCCATCTACACCTTCGGCCCCACATTCCGTGCCGAGCGTTCGTTCACTCCGCGTCACCTGTCTGAATTCTGGATGATCGAGCCTGAGATGGCATTCTATGACATCAACGACAACATGGACCTGGCCGAGGAATTTGTGAAATTCTGCATCCAATATGTGCTCGACCACTGCCGCGACGACATAGAGTTCCTTGCCGAGCATTTCGACAAAGAACTGATTCCGCGTCTGGAATTTGTGCTCCATAACGATTTCGTGCGCCTTACCTACACCGAAGGCATCGATATCCTCAAAGCTTCGGGAAATAAATTCGAAGTACCCGTGGAATGGGGCATCGACCTTCAGAGCGAACACGAACGCTTCCTTGTTGAAAAACACTTCAAGAAGCCTGTTATCCTTACCGACTATCCCAAGGACATCAAGGCCTTCTATATGAAGCAGAACGACGATGGCAAGACTGTCCGCGCCATGGACGTGCTCTTCCCCACTATTGGCGAAATCATCGGCGGTTCCGAACGCGAAGCCGACTACAACAAACTGCTGGCCCGCATAGAAGAGCTCCATATCCCCATGAAGGACATGTGGTGGTATCTCGACACCCGCCGTTTCGGCACTGTTCCTCACAGCGGTTTCGGCCTCGGTTTTGAACGCCTCATGCTCTTTGTCACCGGTATGGCAAACATTCGCGATGTCATTCCTTTCCCCCGCACACCCAACAACGCCGATTTTTGATGCCTAATGTTTCTGAACGCGGGCAAATCATGCCTGCATCTCCTATTCGTCGCCTTGTGCCTATGGCTAACAAAGCTATAGCTCGAGGCACGAAGGTTTATCGTCTCAACATCGGCCAGCCCGATGTGCCCACTCCTCCACAAGCCCTCGAAGCCCTGCGCAAAATCGACCGCAAGGTTCTCGAGTACAGCCCTTCGGAAGGTCTTCTTTCGCTGCGGCAGAAGCTGCAGCAGTATTATAAACGCTTCAACATCGACGTAGATGTTGACGACATAATTGTGACTACTGGCGGTTCCGAAGCGGTGCTGTTTGCCTTTATGGCTTGTCTCGACCCCGGAGATGAAATTATTGTACCGGAACCGGCATATGCCAACTATATGGCCTTTGCCATTTCGGCAGGGGCAAAGATTGTAACCATTCCATCGTCGATTGACGAAGGTTTCGAACTGCCTCCGGTGGAGAAGTTCGAGGAGCTTATCACTCCGCGCACCAAGGGCATACTCATCTGTAATCCCAACAATCCCACGGGTTATCTCTATACGATGAAGGAGATGCTGCAAATTCGCGACCTTGTGCTCAAACACGACCTCTTCCTGTTCTCCGACGAGGTTTACCGCGAATTTTGCTATACGGGAGCCCCATATATTTCGGCATTCCATCTGCCCGGCATTGAGGAGAAGGTGGTGCTCATCGATTCGGTTTCGAAACGCTACAACGAGTGCGGTATCCGAATCGGCGCACTAATAACCAAGCACAAAGAGCTGAAGGCAAATGTGATGAAGTTCTGCCAGGCGCGACTCAGCCCGCCATTGCTGGGCCAGCTCGTTGCCGAAGCATCCATCGACACCCCAGCCGATTACATGCTGGCGACCTACAACGAATATGTAGAGCGCCGAAAATTCCTCATCGACCAGATTAACAAAATCCCCGGCTGCTACACCCCCATCCCAATGGGTGCGTTCTACACCGTGGTACGTCTGCCGGTCGACGATGCCGACAAGTTCTGCCAGTGGTGCCTCGATGAGTTCGAATATGAAGGACAGACCATCTTCATGGCTCCGGCTTCGGGCTTCTACACCACTCCCGGCATGGGCCACGACGAAGTGCGTATGGCCTATGTGCTCGAAAAGGAAGAGCTTGGCAAAGCCATGACCGTTCTGCGCAAAGCTCTCGAAGCCTACCCCGGCCGCACATTCTGACCATCCACAGGAGCATGCCTCAGGCATGCTCCTGCCTATTTCCATAAATTCATCCAGCATAGCCATTTCCATGAAAAAGCAAATTCTTATCATTTTTGCCGCCATCTTATTGTCGATGACAGCCTTTGCTGAATCAATTACCGAATACCCCGAAATGTGTATGGGTAAAGACGGCGAAGGAAACGACGTGATGTTTCATTGCATGCCCACTCCTCCCGGCTTGCCTACATCCATCAGTCTATTTGACACGTTTAATCGTTTTGCTGTAAAAATCGGGGACAAAACTACGGTCTACAACAGCGAAACTCTTGAGCCTATTGTCACCTTTAAACAAAAAGGAGACAGAATGACTAATTTATTTGAGGATGGGTATTTTGCGCTTGACATAGATGGTTCCCATACTCCTAATTTCTATAATTTTGAAGGCAAAAAAGTGTGGAAAACCGGTAATAGATTCGTTGCTGACTTCGATAGTATCATCCTGTGTACCAATAAATTGAAAAGGGACAAACTTGTAGCACTTGATTGTTCGACAGGTACCGAATTGTGGAGTCGTAAAATTTCGACTAAAAAACAACCTTATTATTGTAGAATATTGCAAACTAAATCGAAACCGAATTATTTCTATATTGTAGCTGATTCTATCTACCGATTTGAAATAGCCTCTGGAAAATCGATTCGTCGTTCTCTGAGATCTTCAAAACCAAGTACAAATATATTTGAAAAGGACAAATGGAATATACGCAGTAATTTTTTGGTGAAAGGCGATAGCCTGTTCATTGCAGATGCGGATAGCCTCTACTGCTTTAACAGTGATTTTCGCTCGATTTGGCAAACAGCATTGCCACCAAATTCGGTGGGAGGCTCCAATATATACTGGCATGATAGCTGTCAACTCATACTTTTAAGTATTGGCGAAATATTTGACAACAGTCGTGATGGTGTAGGCAGATTATCAAGTCCGTTCGTTGCAAGGTTTGATCTTTCAGACGGAAAGACACTCAGCACAACGTCGATTAACGTTAAAAAAAATGTCGATGGAATGGTTTATACTGATGACGGCACAATGTATTTATACGGAGGTAATAAGATATACTATACTAACGAAAACGATACAACATTACACAAAATAGACTTTGAACCGGATTTGAATTACGTTAAAGACTATCGTCATCCCGGCTACAGAATACATCAATGGGTATCAATGATTAAAGACGGAAAGATGGAGAGAGTCCAAAGTAATAAAAATGGTTTTATTCTTGAAATTGATAAAAAGAAATTTTATAAAGTCTACCTCGATGGCCATTCCGAGGAACTACCGACTGAAGATGTCTTTTTCTATGACATCAACGACCTATATATTAGCCTACGTAATGAAAAGGGAATTAATGCTTGTGCAGTAGTTAACCCGGACACAAAACGTGTCATTTTTTATTCAAAATTAGATGGCGACTTCGTCCGAGATAAGAACGGCAGCATGCTGATACGCTTCAAAACAGGCATCGCCTTCCGCAAAGGTAAATAAAGCAAAAGTATGGCAAGTGTCGATTTTCAAACAGAAATGGAAAAAGTGTAGTTTTGCACCATGAATTTTATTGGAAAAGTGTAGAACAATGTTGAGACCGATTGTTCTGATAAGAAGGCAATTATACTATTCTATATATTGAGATAAGAGCAAATGAAATGAGTGGTAATGCCGGCGGCGAGGACGAGCAGCAACAGTGGCCATACTCCACGGCGCAGCCGCATGTGGTAGCGATAGCGGTAGACGGCATAACAGATGGCTGTGTAGACGGCATACCAGGCTATATAGGCAAGGCCGAGGCCGTCGAAGCCCATGGCACCGAATAACGGAATGTTCAGAGCCAGATAGAAAACAGCACTTGCCACTTCAGTGACAATATAGATGCGACCGTCGCCACGTGCAAGCATCACGTAGGCCATACACCACGACACAGCACGGAATGTCACACCAATTATGGCAAGACTGAGATATGGAAGGATGGCTTCGAATGTAGGCGCATAGAGAATCTTGACAATCAAGCTCTTGAAAACAATAAATAAAACTATGACAGGGAGAAGAATCCACAAGGCAATTTTTATTTCGTGCGTAACTATTACCTCGCAACGCCTTGGATGAACCGCTACCGAGGCAAGTCGTGGATAGTACTCCATGGCTATGGCTGTAAAAATCATGCCTACATAGGTGTTGACAAGTGTGTATCCAGCCTGATAGAGGCCGGTTATTTCGGCGGTAAAGCTTCGGTTAAGATAGACAATAAAAATGTTTGACGCCAAAAGCGTCACCGCCGCGCTCACCGTAAGATAAAGGCCCAGCGACAGCATGGGCTGTCCTTGTGCAAAGGCTGTGCTCAGGCTTGTGTAACGACGGCCCGGGGTGCGCACATGAAAAATCATTGCATAGAGAGCATTGGCAAACGCAAAGACAAGAATAACCGGCACAATGGCTTTAAGTCTGAGAAAATAGAAAAGAGGAATGGCCGCAACAGTAGCTGTCAAAGCGGCAAAGGCCGAACTGCGAGCCAAAGCCTTGAGCTTGTCAAACCCCTGCATAATGGCCCATTCGCCGGACGCTATGGCCGAAAATAACATCATAGGGGAGAGAATGACAAAGGCGAGCCAGTGCTTGGTGTCGTCGAAGGCCCAAAGGCTCAGAGCCGAGCAGAATAATGCCACAAGGACCATTCCGCAGAAGCCGAGCACAAACGAGAGAGTGCGCACTACGGCCATCAGCCGCTGTCGGTCAATGTCGTTTTTAGCCTGCGAGAGGTCGCGTACGGCACTCTGCCGCAGATTGAGCTGTGTGCTTGTGCTCAGAAATTCCATCGTCGAATTGTAGAGGGCGAGCAAGCCTACGCCGGCAGGACCTATCCACAAGGCTACGAGTTTGGTACGGACAATGGAACAGAGTATGGTAATGACCTGCACGCCGCCAAAAATGCTCAAAGCCTTGAGGACCTTGCGTGTTGTCGTCGAGTTGACAGAAATACCTATTTTAGCCATGCCGCAGGGTCGAGTTTGTCTTTTTCGTGTCGTATTTCGAAGTGGAGACGGGTGCGGTTGCCATCGGAAGGGTCGGACCATATGGTGCCCAGTTCCTGCCCGGCTTTTACATGCTGGCCTTTGCGAACGGCCAGCGAGCCAATGCCGGCATAGACGGTGACATATTTGCCATGGCGCAGCATCACCACATTGTGATACCCGTCCATGTTGATGACCATGCTCACAACGCCTGGATAGACGGCGCAGGCATTAGCTCCGGGTGTCGTTTCAAAGTCAACGCCGTTGTTTTGCACTTGCACTTTGCTCAGGCTGCTGTGGGCATGGCGGCCAAAGGCCGAAACAATATTGGCCTGACGGTCGATTGGCTTCGGCAACTTGCCTTTGCACTGCCCGAAAGGCGCAGTAAGCTCGTCGGTAGCCGCTATAGCTGTTTCAGGCTTTTCCTTTGCAGGTTTTTGTGTTTGGGTTTTGCCGGGAGTTTCCGAAGGTTCGTCGGTTTTGGAATGTTTCTTTTTCTTTTTTTGCTGAGCTTCGATTTCGGCGCGGTGTCGGGCTTCGCGTTCGGCACGGGCTTCTTCTTCGATTATTCGCGATAACTCATCATCGAGTTTGCGGCTTTGCTCAATCTGCTGGGCAAGAACTTTGTCAAGGTTCTTTTTCTGTCGCTTTAGCGAGCTCACTATGTCGCCGGCGCGGTCGCGGCTTTCCTCGAGCTCGGCTTGCACGCGTGCCACGCTGTCGATGCTTGCCGCTGTGTGTGCACGAAGGTTCGCAAGGCTTTCCTTCTGCATGGCAAGTGTGGCATTGAGGTCCTTGAGCTTGTCCGACTTTTCGAGTTGCCATGCACGGAGCTCGCGGAGATAACGCGTGCGGCTTCGTGCCTGCTCAAAAGACTTTGAACTGAAAATGAATGCCGCCTTCGATGCCAGCGACCTTTGACGGCGTGCGGCCCTCACAGCCTTTGCATACGAAACTCGGAGTTTCTCCATTTGCTCTTCATTGATGCGTATGGTGTCGTTGAGGCGTCGTTCTTGACCGTTAAGCTCGGCAATGCGGGTTTTGAGGCGTTTGGTTTCGGCTTCGCGCACAGCAATGTCGGCTTCGATGCTCTGCAGATTCAATAGCTCGCGTCGTGTTTCTTCGGCGTTTCGGTTGAGCTGTGAGCGTGTGCGTGCAATTTTTTGCTCCGTCGCCGTACGCTGTCTCTTCACTTGCCTTGAGGTGCGTTGCGAGGACGCAAAGAAACCTGCTGTACACAGCAGAACAACAAGCAAGATTGAGACAAGGCGATTCATCGTTATTTGGTTCCGAGCATTTTAAGAAGTTGTTCGGTAGTGACTCGCCGACATCCTGAAGGAATCTTTGGAGCGGTGAGCGTTAGGCCGCTGTTCCACTGTGCGCGGTCGAAAGTCCATGAAATCATGGCATCGAGCTCTTTTTCTTTGAACGTTGTGCCAATGCGCATCGACTGAGAAAAAGTTCCGGCCGTTGTTTTCACAGCTTCGCCATATATGCAGTCGATAGACTTCAAGCCATCGGGGGCTATGGCCAAACCTAAGAGCGATGGTTCGTTGTCGGCCTTTCCTCCGGCTACAAACATCCAGTTGACCCATTCGGGCATCTTTTTGGGCTGGAAACTGAAGGCATAATCGTTGCCTCGAAATGTTTCGGCCATGCTTTCAATAACATAGTCGTTGATGTCGGATGGGCGTATTGTTCCTTTGCCCGGGGTGAACGGTCTGCCGAGAAGAAGAGCCTGGATGTCGGAAAGCGAGAAACCGTAGCGGGCTGTGAGGCGCGACACCGGTTCTGAGAAATATACACCTTTGATTTTCGATACTGCCACAATGCTGTCGTCATCGGCATAGACCGAAGCCACCTCGAAGCCAAGCATGCGCAGCGAAAGGAGCATGGCTTTGCCGTTAATAATTTTGGCTTGTCCCGATATGCTGAAGCGCGATGGACTGTTAAGCTGCAGTTTGACAGGTAGGGTAACATCGTTCCACGTGCGATATGTGGAAGTGAGCGAGGCTAATGCTTCGGAAGGTTCAAAAACATTGCCGGGCATTGAGGGGATAGCTTCGGTACGAGGCTTGGCGGCGGCATTTTTCTTGGTGCGGCATGCCGGTAAAGCCAGAGCCAGGCCTACGGCAATGAGAGAGAGAGCTATATAGCGTGTGCTGATTTTCATCTTTTGTTTTTTTAATCGGGAGAGTAGGCTCGTTGTTTGATTTTCTTTTCGATTTTCTTGTTGCCCGGGTCGAGTTCGAGGGCTTTTTTCCAGAATTCGACAGCTTTTTCGAACTCACCGTTCATAAAGTATATGTCTCCGGCATGATCTAATATTTCGTAGGAAATCGGATAGACCGGCGCTCCGTCTTTTTCTTCCTTGGCCTCCACATTGTACGTTGTAAAAGACAGAGCCCTGTCGATCAGATCCTTGGCCTTGGCATATTCTTTAAGTTTGAAATATACCCATGCGTAAGTGTCGATGTAGGTGGGGTTATCGGAATCGGCTTCCAGAGCCAGCTCTGCATAGAGGGCCGCTTTTTCAAGCAGGGTGTCGCTCACAGCCCAATGGTATGCCACATTGTTGAGTGTCATAGGGTTGCTTGAATCGTAGCTGATTGATTTCAGATAGGCTGTGGTTGATGCCTGCATGTCGGAGCGTGACAGTATATCGCCTTTTGTGGCATAGATACGAGCAAGCAGAATGACATCATCGATAGAATCGACAGGCAGCGATTCGACAAGAGCCAAGGCCTCGGTATCGTTGCCGTTGAAAGCCTCGTTTGATGCCAAGTAAAGGGTTATAGGCACGTTTGTGGGGAAATCGATGTGAGTTTGCTTCGCCACTTGCAGGGCCTGTGTGGTGTCGGAAATCTCAAAGAGAGTAGAAATGAGCTGCAAGCGGCGGTCGATGTTCGACGGGTCGAGGTCTACGGCATAGGTCAGCTGCTCTACTGCTCCGCGCAGGTCTTTTTTGTGTTGTTTGAAATAGGCGTAATAGTCGTGAAGCTCGGGTTCGCCGGCATTAACTTCCTGCATTATGCCGAACATGCGGTCGATTCGTTCCCAGTTGAGGCTATCGGAATATAGACTCGTTACATATCCAGCGAGCAATGGCATTTTTTGCTCAAATACAAGCATTGGCGATTCGAGGGCACGTACCACTTCCTTGTCAAAAGCTATGCTGTCGTTTTGACGGTTGAAGAAATTGGCTCGCGCCACATGGATGCTTCCGTCTTCCGGGTCGATTGCCACTGCGCGGTCGTAGAACACACGAGCACTGTCGGGGAGGCCTAAGTGTTCATAAAAAATTGCTGCATTGACAAGAGCCGAGGGGTCGCCGGGAGCGGCGGCGACATATTTCCGAGTTTCGGCAAGAGCGGTAACTGTGTCTTTGTTCATCGACAGGGCCGATATTTTGCGCATGGCAATTGGCGATACCGGACCAGCCACAGTTTCGAGGCGGTCGAGGACTGCAAATGCTCGTTTGAAGTCGGTGCTGTCGCTTGTCTGTGCATAGCGCTCAAGAAGGGCGTCAGCAAGATTGAGGGCTGCATCGCTGCGTTTTGGCGAAACGCTGTCGACTGTTTGCCAAATTTCTATAAGTTCGTCATAGTCGCGTAGCTTAGTGGCCAGATTTGCTGCAACGTTTGTATTGTGCTCATCGGCAGGGTCGGCATAGAAGCGTTGTATAACGGCCTTGTACGAGCGTTCTACAGTAGCTGAATCGGCAGTGGGCAGAATGAGGTCCATTTCGGCAAGTGTGCCGGCGATATACAGGTCGGAGGGTGCGATAGCATTGGCGTGCCGAAGCAGCAGATAGCTTTGCTCGTAATCGCCGCGATTATAGGCCGAAGCGGCTTCCATAAAGAGATAGTCGGCTTTTTTCTGCCGGCTGTCGGCATAAGCTTGTGCCGAGCGTCCTTTTGCGGCGAGTTCCGCCGCAGGAAGAAACAGAAGGAGCGAGGCTATAAAACCGAGTGTGATGGTAAATAATCGGGACATAGAGGAGTTGGATGTTAAAAAATATTAATTTTTTCCTGAATGGCCGAAACCGCCTTCGCCACGCTCTGTGTTGTCGAGTGTTGAGCACGGTTCCCACTCTATGCGGCAGTAGCGAGCAAGCACCATTTGGCATATGCGGTCGCCGTTGTTGACGGTGAAAGGCTCATTGGAATGATTAATTAATATAACACCTAACTCGCCCCGATAGTCGGCATCGATGGTGCCCGGCGAGTTGAGAAGAGTGATGCCTGAGCGCAGAGCAAGGCCGCTGCGAGGCCGCAACTGCAGCTCATATCCTTCGGGTAGTGCCACTCTTATACCGGTGGGCACAAGCACTCGTTCGCCGGGTGCAACGACAAGGGCTTGCTGCAGGCATGCGCGGAGGTCGAGGCCGGCAGAGAGTGGTGTGGCATATTCGGGTAGTGCAAAGCCCGAGTTGTTGATAATCTTAACTTTAGTGTTCATATATTTATACGGCGGGCCACAGGACCGGCCTTGAGGATGTATAGGCCGCGCTGGGGCAGGGTGAGGCGTGTGAGGCCGGGTGTGAGGCGGCGCGAGGTCACGAGCTGTCCCAAAATGGTGAAAATTTCCACTTTCACCGGCTGGTGTACAACTATATAAATTTTTCCATCGCGCAGTTCGACATCAACCACATCGACCGCCGCATCGTCGGTGTGTGTGGCACGCTGCAACTCTTCCCACACCGGAGCCGATGAGGCCCCGTCCAAAGCAGGGGCGGCCACCATCAGCAAGCAGGCCAGGGCAATGGCAGCCACGATGCGCGAAAGAATTTTTATGCTCATATTCAGATTGAAGATAGAGTTAGTTCGCCCACAAGCGGTTCGGCAATGAGCTTTTTCACCTGTTCAGCATCGAGTCCTCGGCCAAAGAGATACATCATTTTGGTGATTGCTGCTTCGAAAGTGATGTCGTGGCCCGAAATTACACCGGTTGCTGCCAGAAGGTCGCCCGACACGTAACGGTTTGTGTGAACGCCTCCGTTGACGCACTGTGTGACATTGAGAATTACCACGCCACGCTGCACGGCTTCGGAAACAGCATCTATAAACCACTGCGAAGTCGGGGCGTTGCCGGCACCGTAAGTTCGAAGAATAATGCCTTTGACACCGGGATTGGCGAGTTGATAGCGGAGGTTCTGCTCGCTCAGCCCCGGGAAAAGGTCGATGGAAACAACATTCGTATCCAGCTCGTAGTAGGGGGTGAGGGGCTGTGGATGGCAGTGACGGGCAAGCGCATCGTAGTTGAACTGTATTCCGAGGCCTATTTTGGCAAGCTGGGGATAGTTGTTGCTTTTGAAGGCATTGAAATTGTCGGCCGAACGTTTTGTTGCACGGTTGCCACGCCAGAGATAGTTCTCGAATAGAATTGCAACTTCGCTCACTGTTGTCTTGCCGTCGGGACGACGGTCGGCGGCTATCTGAAGTGCCGTAATCAGATTTTCTTCACCGTCGGTACGTACTTCGCCGATTGGCAGCTGCGAGCCGGTGATTATAACCGGCTTGTCGAGATTGCCGAGCATGAAGGACAGTGCCGATGCCGTGTAAGCCATGGTGTCGGTGCCATGGAGCACCACAAAGCCGTCGTAGAAATCGTAGTTGTCGGCTATGCTGCGTGCTATGGTTTTCCAATGGTCAGGATCCATGTCCGACGAATCAATGGGCTGCGAAAACTGGATGTTGTCGATTTTATAGTCGAGCATCTTGACTTTGGGCACGTTTTCCATTAGATGTGAAAAGTCGAATGGTCGGAGGGCCTTGGTTTTGGGGTCCTCGATCATGCCTATGGTACCTCCGGTGTAGACAATCAGTATTCGTGGCTTCATCTCTTCGTTGGATTATCTGATGGTAGAATTATTTTACCTGAGCACCGTCGGAGCCTTTGCTCAGCAGCGATGTCACTGTCAGGCTGCCGTTGGCGTTGAGCGCCGACAGAATCATGCCCTGCGACACGATGCCGCGTATCTTGGCCGGTGCGAGGTTGGCAATGAAGAGCACCTGCTTGCCCACAAGGGCTTCGGGCACATAGTGTTGAGCTATGCCCGACACTATGGTGCGCTGTTTGCCTGTGCCGTCGTTGATTTTGAACACAAGGAGTTTATCAGCCTTTGGGACACGGGCACATTCCTCGACGGTGCCTACGCGTATGTCGAGCTTCTGGAAGTCGTCGATGGTACATTCTTTTTGTACCGGAGCGGGCTGCCATGCACGCAGAGCGTTTTCTTTTTGTATTGCTTCGAGACGGTCGGTCTGAGCCTTGATAGTCTCGTCGTCGATTTTCTCAAAGAGTAATTCGGGCTGTCCGAGCATGGTGCCGGCGGCAATGAGTTCGGTGCCGATTTCGTTCCATTCTACTTTGTCCATGCCAAGTATGCGGCATAGTTTGGCACTCATAAAAGGCATGAAAGGCTCCATGGCAATTGCCAGAGAGGCGCAGATCTGCGTGCACACGTTGATGACGGTGGCCACACGTTCCGGGTCGGTCTTGACCACTTTCCACGGCTCGCAGTCCTGCAGATATTTGTTGCCCATTCGGGCAATGCCCATTGCATCCTTGAGGGCTTCGCGGAAGTGGAAGTTTTCGAGGTTGTCGGTTAGCGATTCTTTGAGGCTTGCCAATTCGGCATATGCTTGTGTGTCGATGTCTTGGATTTTGCCCGCAGCCGGCACTGCTCCGCCGTAGTATTTGTGGGTGAGCACCACCACGCGGTTGACAAAGTTGCCCAGGATTGCCACAAGCTCGTTGTTGTTGCGGGCCTGGAAGTCGCGCCATGTAAAGTCGTTGTCCTTTGTTTCGGGGGCGTTGGCTGTGAGCACATAGCGGAGCACATCCTGCTTTCCGGGGAAGTCGGCAAGATATTCGTGGAGCCATACGGCCCAGTTGCGGGAGGTAGATATTTTGTCGCCTTCGAGGTTTAGAAACTCATTTGCGGGCACGTTGTCGGGCAGCTGGAAATTGTCGCCGTAAGCCATGAGCATTGCCGGGAACACGATGCAGTGGAACACAATGTTGTCCTTGCCGATGAAATTGATTATTCGAGTTTCGGGGTCTTTCCACCATGTCTGCCAAGAGTCGGGAAGCAGTTCCTTGGTGTTGGAGATATATCCGATGGGTGCGTCGAACCACACGTAGAGCACTTTTCCTTCGGCCCCTTCTACAGGCACGGGCACACCCCACGAAAGGTCGCGCGACACGGCACGAGGCTGGAGGCCCATGTCGAGCCAGCTCTTGCATTGTCCGTAGACGTTGCTTTTCCACTCCTTGTGTCCTTCGAGTATCCACTGGCGGAGTTTTGGTTCCCACTTGTCGAGAGGCAAATACCAGTGGCGTGTCGATTTAAGAACGGGAGTGGCGCCTGTGATTGTGCTTTTGGGGTTGATGAGGTCGGTGGCGGCAAGCGAAGTTCCGCAAGCCTCGCACTGGTCGCCGTAGGCCTTGGGATTGTGGCAGTGCGGGCATTCGCCGGTCACATAGCGGTCGGCAAGGAATTGTCCGGCTTCGGGGTCGTAGAGCTGCTCGGAGGTTTGTTCTATGAACTCGCCTTTGTCGTAGAGGCGGCGGAAAAATTCCGATGCTGTTTCGGTGTGTATGTCGCTTGTGGTGCGCGAATAGATGTCGAACGAAATGCCCAGTTCTTCGAAGGATTTCTTGATCAGGGCGTGGTAACGGTCGACGATGTCCTGCGGAGTAACACCTTCGGCACGGGCTTTGAGGGTAATGGGCACACCGTGCTCGTCGCTGCCGCCGATAAGTGTGACGGGGCGGCCGGCCAGACGGAGATAACGTGCATATATATCGGCCGGTACGTAGACACCGGCAAGGTGGCCGATGTGTACTGGGCCATTAGTATAGGGGAGGGCAGTGGTGATGAGTGTACGCTTGTATTCTTTGCTCATAGTCATGCGTTTAGCCGGGCCCGTTGATGAGCCTTCGGTTTTAGAGGGCAAATATAGTTATTTTTTTTGAATCTTACAAAGAGATAGGCCGGTCCTGATGACAGAACCGGCCTATTGTAGAGTTTCGGCGGATTATTTTTTTACTACGCGGCGCTCTTTGATGCGGGCTTTTTTGCCTGTGAGGGCGCGGAGGTAGTAGAGTTTGGCACGGCGCACTTTGCCGTACTTGTTGACGGTGATGGAGTCGATGAAGGGCGATTCGATGGGAAAAATACGTTCAACACCTACATTGTCGCTCATTTTGCGAACGGTGAAACGTTTTTTTGTTCCTTCGCCCGAAATGCGGATTACAACGCCGCGGTACTGCTGGATACGCTCTTTGTTACCTTCTTTGATGCGGTAGGCAACGGTGATGGTATCGCCGGGGCCAAATTCGGGGTGCTGTTTGCCGGTTGCAAATGCTTCTTCGGCAACTTTAATCAAGTCCATTGTTTAAATTGGTTATAATGTTAACATTACTCGCAATATTCGCAGGCCGCTTGTCCTGCCAGAGATTACGAAATCGACCGCAAAGTTACGAATTTCTGCCGACACTTCAAAATTTATTTTCAGAGTGTGTTTTACAGAACGGTCAGATTATAATGTGCGGCGTGCAAAATGACAGCAAAAGAGAAAAATGATGGCATTATGCGATTTTTTGAGCTTAAAATTGGACATTGTGCAAAATTTTACTAATTTTGCATCGACTTTAGATATTCAAGCTGTCATGGAAAAGATTGATAATCTCGATAGAAAGATATTAAAGATTGTAATGCATAATGCCCGCATACCCTCCAAGGATGTGGCTATAGATTGTGGCGTGTCGCGTGCAGCCATTCATCAGCGTCTTCAGCGACTTGCCGACATTGGTGTGATTACCGGCTCGGGCTATCATGTAAACCCAAAATCGCTTGGTTTTGCAACATGTACGTATATTGGTGTAAATCTCGAACGTGGCGCAATGTACCGCGATGTGGTGCCGGAGCTCGAAAAAATTGAAGAAGTGGTGGAATGTCATTTCACCACCGGACCCTATACCATGCTCATCAAGCTCTTTGCCCGCGATAACGAGCACTTGATGGAGCTGCTCAACGACAAAATTCAGATGATTCCGGGAGTGACGGGTACCGAGACCCTCATTTCGCTCGACCACTCCATCGACAGACAAATACCGATAAACCTTTCAAACAACGAAGATTGATGGCCGATACTACCGAACGCTGGAGCGAAATTGAACATCTGCCCGAATGGGATGAGGAATTCTACCACATCTACACTGCCAAGAAATTTGGCAAGTGGGTGATGATGAAAACTTTGAGGCCCGAGCTGGCCGAAAATCCCCGCTATCAGACCATGATTGAGCAGGAATTCGACGTGCGCTACAGCCTTGCGCATCCCAACATCATTATGATTAACGATTTTGAGGATGTGCCCGGCGTGGGACGTTGCATTGTCACCGACGATGTCTATGGCGACAGTCTGGCAAAGCTCATCAAGGAAAAGAAGGTGGAAGAACGACACCTGCAGCAGTTGCGTCACCAGCTCGTTGATGCATTGGACTACATCGAGAGCAAGCACATTGTTCATCAGCCGCTGAGCCCCAATAATATTATTTTCACTGAGAATATCGGTAATCTAAAACTCATCGATGTGGGGTACGAGCAACGGCCTTCGCTGTCGCATCAGTCGGTTGCCGACGACATATACAACTATGGCACCGTGCTCAATGCCGCCCTCGATGCCTGTTCTGGCGAATATCCTGAGTTGCGCCGTGTGGCTCGCAAGTGCACCGATCCCGACAAGCGAAAAAGGTATCATAACCTGCAACAAGTGCATCTTGGCCTCGAAAATAGGCGTGCTTCCCAGATTTATATTGTAATCATAGCTTTCCTGCTGGTGATGATTGCCTTGCTTGTGTGGCTAAGTGTCAAGCCACTATAATAAGCTGAAAATTATATCTATGTCTATTCCAGCCCACAAGTGTTCATTGCTGCCTGCTCATGGCGGCGATGAACGCCAGTAGGGCCTGTGCCGGTTTGTCGGTGCTTTTGGCAATGACGGCATTGAGCCGTGCGGCAGCTTCTTTGCTGCCCATGATGCGTGACACGCCGTCGATAAGGGCTGCGGCAGCATCAAGCAATTTTTCCGCTTCGGGAATTGTGCTTTCAGCGTCATCGGCCATGCTTTCCTGCTCGTTTCGGCTCACAAGCGTGCCTTTTTCGGCATTGTCGTTTTTAAACAGCGGTGAGAGGGCGGTCGTAATTTCGTCGAGCCGGCTGTCGCTCATTGTTAGTCGGTCCAGGTCTATGTCCAGTCCGCATGCAAGAGAACATTCCCCTGCATGGAAGACTTCTTCTGCCGTGGAGGCAGAAACGAGCGATACCACGGCGGTATGTGGCAGCAGAGATGTGCGCGACATGCGGTGCTTCATGGTGTTGTCGTCCCAGGGATTGTCTATATGAATCACCAGCCCGGAAGGGAGGATGGGACAGTGCGTCAGCGCGCTGTCGCAGACCACGGTAGCTTTGCCTGCACAGTCCTGGCCCTGGAACGCGTGCCTGAGGATGGACGCAACAGCTTCCCAGTGAGTGAAAACAATTATGTTTGTGGCGCCGGCGGCAATGTTGTCGGCAACATATTGCAGACACTCGGCAATCTTGGTGTCGCTGCGTTGGCGGCTGTCGATGAGCAAGGTGCTGGTGCACGACATGCGCATGCTGTCGAGAGACAGCAGAAAACGTTTGCGCTCTTTTTCTGACAGAAAGCGAAGCGTGGTCCACTTGCTTGCAATGGCGGCAACGTCGTCGC
Source organism: uncultured Muribaculaceae bacterium (assembly GCA_910584495.1). Lineage (GTDB taxonomy): Bacteria > Bacteroidota > Bacteroidia > Bacteroidales > Muribaculaceae > CAG-873. The sequence goes on along the minus strand of CAJUAR010000024.1, from coordinate 9,353 downwards.
GGCAGCGGTCGTGGATGGCTCGCTGTTCCTTGGTCATGGGCACAAAAATACTCTTGGCGAGCACCGGCGGAAGCTGCGATGCTATCTCTGCCGAACTGCGGGCAAGGCATATATGGGCGCGTGCGGCAGGGTCGGAGGCGCTCTCGCTGTCGACAAGGGCGCACGCGGCATCTATGGCGGTGTCGTTGCCGCGTACCGGGGCAAGGGCGAGTGCAAAGTCGGCATCGACACGACGGGCGGCTGCGGCTATGTGCTGGTTCCAGGCCGAAAGACGTTGTGCCTGGTCGAAAATCACAATATCGGAGTGGAGCATGCCCAGGGCCTTTATGTCGTTGGCCAATGTGTGATAAGATACGATGGTGTAAGATGCTGCCAGGCCGTAGAGACCCCTGCGAATCTCGTGAGGTCCTTCTACTAACTGCGGGCGGCAGGCGGTGAGCCGTTCAACTTCTTTGGCCCATTGGTATTTGAGCGATGTGGGACACACCACCAACACGCGAGAGGCCATGTTGCGGGCCTTGAAGAGCTCAGCTGCTGCAAGAGCTTGTGCAACTTTGCCAAGGCCTGGGTCGTCGGCAAGTACGGCTCGGCCGGCACGGAATGCAAAGCGGGCGCCTTCCACCTGATAGGGGAGCAGAGGAGCTTTGACCACAGCCTTTATCTCGCTGTCGGAGAGGCCGTCGGCAAGAATGTGGCGTCGCTGGCGGTCGCGCTGTTCGAGAATGAAGTTGAGGGCTTGAGGTGTGCACACAAAAGAAGGGTCGAGCTTCCTCGCCCTTTCGATAAAGGCAGGAAGTTCGACCACTAAACCTTTGACGGCAAGGGCATCGTCATCGAAATAGCGCATTGCCGCTCTTACAAGAGCCGATGGTGCTGCTGCGTCAAGCGACAGTTGAAGACGGCGACGGCCGCCTGTTGTCACAACGTCGATGTTCGAGCCCCGTCCGTTGCGTTTCATTCCTGAATGTCGAGGAGCTCAACGTCGAAAACCAGCATCTCGTTCGGACCGATGCCCTGGTTGCCGTTGGGGCCATAGGCAAGGGCTCCGGGGATGTAGAGCGTGGCTTTTCCGCCTTTGCCAAGAAGCATGAGGCCTTCGCGGAAGCCGGGCACAACGCCCTGAAGGTTGAATGTGGCGGGACCGCGGCCGTCGGTGCTGTCGAATACTTCACCGTTGAGGTGCTTGCCGGTGTAGTTGACAACGACTGTCGACGATGCTTCGGGTTTGGGGGCCACACCTTCGGTCTCGATTACATAGCTAAGGCCGCTGTCGGTGGTTTTAACATTGGGGTTTTCGCTGCGCAGCTTGGCAACATATTCCTCGCCGGCTTTCACGTTGTCTACAGCAGCGGGAGCCTGTGCGGCTTCGTCAGCTTTGGCTTGTGCAGCTTCCTTTTCGGCGCGGTTGTATAGCTCGCGGAACTTGGCAGAGTACTCGGCCGATTCAAACATGGAGATGCTGTCGGCAAGGAACACTTTCTTGAACGCGTTCATCACTGCTGCTTTGTTCATTTCCATGCCGGCTTCCTTGAGCTGGTTCATTTCGTTGAGCATCTGCAGGCCGACCTGCATGCCCATGCGTGTGCTCAGGCTCTTGTCGTTGCCGAATGCAATCATCATGCCTTCGACAAATTCTTTTTTGTCGGCATTGCCGCTGCGGTCGAACGAGCCGAAGTCGCTTGCCAGCATCGAGCCTACATACTGGCCATAGGCTGTGGCCAGCGAATCTGTTGCCGTGGCTTTGCTGTCGGCGGCTTTTTTGTCGCACGAGGTCATGGCTGCGACAACCATCAGGGTGCAAGCCCCTAATAAAATCTTTTTCATATCTTTTGTCCTATAGGATTATTTTTTTACTGCAAGAAGTTCGACATCGAAAATAAGGGTCTGGTTGGGGCCGATCACGCCGCCGGCACCTTGGGGGCCGTAGGCCAGAGCCGATGGTATGAACAGACGCCACTTGGCTCCCGGTTTCATCATCTGCAGGGCTTCCACCCAGCCGGGAATCACCTGTGTGACACCGAACGTTGCCGGCTCGCCGCGTTCCACGCTCGAATCGAACACGGTGCCGTCGATGAGCTTGCCGGTGTAGTGAACGGTAACCTGGTCCTGTGCTTCGGGGCTGTCGCCGCTGCCTTCGGCGAGCACTTCATATTGAAGGCCTGAGGGTGTGGTCTTAACTTCCTGGCGCTTGCCGTTGACTTCGAGGAATTCCTTGCCGGCTTTTTCGTTGAGTTCGGCCATGGCGGCAGCCTGCTGCTGCTGTTTTGCCTGAAGTTCGGTAAAGAATCGGTTAACTTCGGCTTTTGCTTCTTCAAAAGTCATTTTGGGCTTGTCGCCGTTGTAGACGGCTGCCACGCCGTCGGCAAAGTCGCCCACGGCAATTTTGTCGATGCCTGAGGCCTTGAAATTATGCCCCATGCTCAAGCCCAGGGCATAGCTCAGACGGTCGAAATTTGTTGTATCCATATTTTAGAGTTTTATGTTTCTTTATGCAGTAGTTATTCTTTTGTGCCGTAGGCCAGGTCGCCGGCATCGCCAAGGCCCGGAACAATGTAGCTGTGGGCGTTGATTTTGTCGTCGATTACTCCCACCCATAGCTCGGCATCATCGGGCATGATGTCCTTGAGGTAATCTACGGCCTTCTTCGAGGCAATCACCGAGGCAATGTGCAGCTTGGCAGGTGTTCCCTTGGTGAGCAAAGCCTTGTAGCTCAGCTCCATCGAGGCTCCGGTGGCAAGCATGGGATCGCAGAGTATGAGCGTTTTGCCATCGAGGCATGGAGAGGCAAGATATTCGATGCAGATTTCGAAGTTCTCTTTCTCCTTATATTTGCGATAGGCCGAAACAAAGGCATTCTCAGCATCGTCGAAGTAGCGCAGAAAGCCCTGATGGAAAGGCACTCCCGCACGGAAGATGGTGGCAAGGACAATTTTCTCGTCAATGACATCACATTCGGCATCGACACCAAGCGGTGTGCGCACATCGCGCTTGGCATAGTGCAGGTCTTTGCTTATCTCGTAAGCAAATATCTCGCCGATACGTTCAAGGTTGCGGCGAAAGCGCAGACGGTCGGTCTGCACGGCAATATCGCGCATCTCAGCCAGATACTGGCTGACCAGCGATGGGTGGAGGGCAAAATTATGGACTTTCATATCTTGTGCTATTGCAATAACGACCGCAAGGGCCTATCGGTTTGTGCAAAGGTACAACTTTTATTCAAGTTGAGCAACATTAGCCGGCGGTGAAGCTATTTATAGACATGACAATGGGTGGTTTTTTCGGAATTTTTCGCTAACTTTGATGGATGATGCAATGACGATGTGCCTCCCGTCAATATAAAAATCTAGGTCTTTTTTTATTTTTACTTGGAAAATACTCACTTACGCCTATATGCCGCTCCTTTGCAGGGCTATACCGAAGCCGAATGGCGACACCACCATGCTTTGATGTATGGCGGTGCTGATGCCTGTTTCATTCCTTTTCTGCGGGTGGAAAAAGGCGCTGTCCGCAACAAGGACCTGCGCGAACTCTCTTCTACGCTCAATTTTGGACCTGTCCCTGCGGTGCCACAGGTGATATTACGTGACTGCTGCGAGCTGAGAATTCTGGCCGACACGGTTTTGGCTGCCGGCTACCGTCAAATCGACATCAACATGGGTTGTCCGTTTGTTCCGCAGGTCAAACATGGACGTGGTGCGGCACTCCTCGCAGCTCCCGCAGTGCTTGAGGAGCTGGCTCAGGACATGCGCCGGCGTTATGCCCATGTGCAGTTCTCTGTAAAAATGCGACTTGGTGTGAGCGATGTTTCGCAGTGGCGCGACATAATAGACATTATAAACTCTATGCCGCTGACTCATCTCACAGTGCATCCGCGCACTGCCGCACAGCAGTATGACGGCGAACTTGCAATGGACGAGTTCGCCGCGCTTATGGACAAGTCGGTCCATCCGATGGTGTTCAACGGCAATATCACAACTCCCGACGATATCGACAAGATTATTCATGCTTTCCCCGGAATCTACGGTGTCATGGCCGGCAGAGGTCTGCTCTCTCGCCCATCGCTCTTCGCTGAATGGCGCAGCGGAGAAAGATGGGATTCAAACCGGTGTCTCGTCACGACAATGGCTCTCCATGATGCCATCTACGACAGTTACAAGGCTCGATTGCACGGTGATGCCCAGATTCTGTCAAAAATCAAACCTTTCTGGGAGTATCACGCCGAGGCCATCGGTAGCAAAGCTGCAAAGGCCATCAAAAAAGCCAATTCCGTTCCGAAGTATGAATCTGCCCTGGCCGAAATCAGCAACCTGTTCATGCTCAGCGCCACACTATCCCATCACTTTCAAGGGGCCGGGAGCGATATTCAGATCCCGGCAGAAATTCCCGAGACTATTTGACAACTTTTTGACGATTGTTTGCTAACTTTGCAGCGGATAGGCATGGCCTGTCCGTAATATTTTTAGAGAAATAGTAAGTAAAAAAGAATGAACAAACTTATAATCGCGTTATTGTCTTTCCTTGCAATCACTGCCGTTTCATGTAGTGATGACGATGAACCGAAAAAGCCGGCTAATGCAATCTCCTTAAACATGACGATTGGAGACAGTGAAACTACCATTGGAGGTTCGGATGTCTTTGTTAATGCTTCCAATAACTTCACATCGTATAATTGCGGAATTGCCGACCTCGGCAGAAAAGGAAGTTTCGATAAGAACCCAAATCTGTCCCAGCTTGCCCAGGAAATTGCGGTTACGCCCGGCAATTTCTACCAGATTGTTCTTGCCAACAAGGTTCAGAAGGTTGCCGGAGAACGGGCTCTTCCTGTCAACACCAACTACTACAACGTTTATGTTGATTCTTGGATTTACGATAAAGACAAGGATATTGCCGGAGTAAAAGTCAGCTATACCGAGTGTTATCCTGAAATCAAACAGCTTCCCGAATGGGACGGTCAAGTCTCCGGAACCCATCAGAATGACGGATACGGTAAAGGAAAAGCGACATTCACGTTCGCCAAAGGCTGCCATATTGACAATAATGTAGACGCCTATTTCACAGATGGATATCATAACCTAACTGATGAACTCGAATTCGAGATAAAAGAGAATCAGATAGTGATAACATATCCGTATATATCCAGCCATCAGCCGGATGTCAGACTTTTGATTCGCTATGAGAGCGTGTATACACGTGTATCGTTGGACTTTGAATAATCATATTGAATTATCTGTTCAGATTAAGCCGAAATTTCAGTGAGGAAGAATAATTTTGCAAGCTTACGTATGAAATTTTAGTTGTTAGGCTTTATCTTTTTTATCGCTGTGATTTTCAGCAGTTGTAACTAGACCGCCTTCTCAATAAAAATGTGTATCTTTGTAGAATAAAACGAGAATATCTTATAGAATGGAATTTAAGGCTCTGATAGCAGAATGTACCGCATACGATTTCAAGGTGATGCTTGAAGAAAAGAAACCTAAGAGTTGGTTGAAGAGTGTAAGTGCTTTTGCCAACGGCATGGGTGGTTCTCTTTTCTTTGGCATAGATAATGATGGTATAGTCAAAGATCTTGATGATGTTCAGCATGTTTGCGAAGCTATCAGTACTAAGATTCGTGATTACATGGATCCTCTGCCAGAGGTGGAAATGATTCCGCATGATATGAAGGACTTGCATATCTTGCAACTCAAAGTCATTGCCGGGCATTACACGCCATATTACTACGTTGGGGATGGTCAGCGCATAGCCTTTGTCCGTGTTGGTGATGAGAGTCTTCCTGCCACGGCAGAGCAAATGGTACGCTTGGTACTGAAAGGTTCTAATAAAACTTACGATTCCCTTCATACGGATTATAAGGTTGAAGACAATGCTTTCACGATATTAGCGAACACCTTCAAAGACCGCACCAAACAAGAATGGGACAAGAAGTATCTATTATCGTTTGGGCTGGTAACCAGTACTGGTAACCTTACGAATGCAGGCGCATTGTTTGCCGATGACTGTCCATTGTGGCAATCTCGCCTATACTGCACACGTTGGGACGGAACGGAAAAGGGTGAAGCCATCAATGATGCAGAGTTCACCGGTAACTGACATCTACGATGACCGTCTCACTGTCACATCCCCTGGCGGAATGTATAATGGTATGCTAATCCAGGACTTAGACATCGCAGATGTTTCTTCCGAAAGGCGTAATCCTATCCTTGCAAATGTGATGGCCCAGCTTGACTATATGGAGAAACGAGGCAGTGGACTAACACGCATCTGCAACGAGACTAAGGCATTGGATGGGTACAGGGACGAATTGAAGCCCAAATTCAAATCAACCCCAACCCAGTTTCAGACCATCATTTATGCCTCCACCGACACCACGAATGTCGGAGACCAAGACGGAGACGTGTCGGAGACGAAACTCACTGAGCGTCAGCAGAGAATTCTTAATCTCATCAAAGAGTCTCCGACAATCACCGGCAAGCAAATGTCGGAGATATTATCGGTGAGCCAGCGCACCATCGAACGCGACCTTTCTGCTTTACAGAAGGTCGGAGTTCTGAAGCATGAAGGTAAGGATAATGACGGAATGTGGGTAATTGTGAAGAATAACATCAACTGATATTATGAACCGTCAATACAAATTGTTCTTTTCTTGGCAGTCTGAGGATAAGAAGAGCAGAAAGACGTTAGATGTCGCTCTGCAAAATGCGGTGGACGCGTTAGATGATAGAGGCATAAGGCTTGGGATTGACCATTCCACTTTAAAAAACTGTCATAGAGCCCGTTATTTCTGAGGAATCAACAGTGTTTTTCAGAAGAAGAATGGCAGAGGCATTTTTGTCGGATGAAGAATTACCGTTTGGCTTTTTAGGCGCTCGAGCCACTTTAAAAGTATATGGTCGAGTTGGAGGTAAAGATGTAAACACAAGCATTTCGGTTTATCGCTCAAACCAACGTTTCCCACTAGATAAATCATAATTTGATTTCAGATATAATAATTGTGAAGATATGCGTACAGAAAAAGAAAAAATGCTATCGGGTGAGCCTTATGATTGCGGAGACACAGAACTAATAACCAGATGGCACCTTGCCAAACAGTTGCAGAGAGAATATAACAATACTCCGTCAGACAATGCGGAAAGGCTTTCTGCACTGCTCGACGAGTTAATCGGTTCGAGGGGCGAAAACGTGTGGATTTCAGCTCCAATCTTCGTTGACTACGGTGAAAACATTCACATCGGCAAAAACGTGGAAATAAACATGAACTGTGTCTTTTTAGATTGCAATAAGATAACCATCGGAGATTATTCCGGCATAGGCCCGGGAGTGCATATCTACACAGTTTTCCATTCCACCATACCACAGGAACGCTTGGGTAAAGACAGTAACTTTTGGAAATCACTCACCGCACCGGTCAATATTGGAAAGAATGTGTGGATTGGCGGTGGTAGCATTATCCTGCCCGGAGTAAACATAGGAGACGGAGTTACAATTGGTGCAGGAAGCGTCGTAACGCATGATATACCACCTTATTGTGTTGCCGTAGGAAACCCCTGCCGTGTCATAAAGAAATTCAGTTTAAACCTCTTGGATAGTTAAATTATTTAAGTTTCGCAAGTGCTGATTTCTGAAGATATTATCTTCCCTCCTTTTTGATTTTCCATGATACTGACCCATTTGTATGGGGCTTGGATTGTCAGGCTATTTGTAGGTGTTTTTGTATGTATTATAAAATAAAGCCGCTGAAAGTTGTAGACCTACAGCGGAATTAACTTTGAAAGCGGTCGGTGCATGGCTCTTTGACTATGCGGAACACTGACAGCCCTTTGACGAAATAAACATCGCCATACACTCAATGAGGTTGGCGATGCTGCGGAAGGTCAGATTGAGAGAGGACGAGGTGGAATCTCAATGTAAAGCACACCTTCTTTTTGTTGGATTATGATACTAATAATCCAACAGTCGTCCGCAATCGTGCCAGTCTCCTATCATTTCATTTCGTTCACTCGCTTCTATAAGTTTCATAAGCCGACTTTCATACAATTCAGGCTTTGAAACTACTCTCTGAATATTGTCAATCCTCACCCTTTGATACAGCGGCGGAAAACCGCAAAAATTCTTCCATGCTATCGGACGAGCTTTAAAAACGGTAACTATTTCTGGCATAATTACAAATTCGGCATCAATATTCGGGCAAACTAAGCGTCCTCTGTCGGTCATAAGACCGAGGCGTTCAAGCCGTCGGCAACGCTCTTTGTTCAGTTCAGTCCATCGCCCGTTTTTGGTTCGCGGTCCGAAACGCTGGAGCGTAACACCATCCACATTCTTGACTGTCGAATCTATCCAACCAAAGCATAAAGCCTCTTCAACGGCATCAAGATACCACAAGGCATCCTCCGGTGGTATCTTGCCCCGTTTCACGGCAATCCAACACTCCTTTTCCGTGCCGCTGTTGTTCATCAGCCAATTACGAAATTCGTTGCGATTGGTTATGCAAAGGATATTTATCGGAATCATTCACAAAGTCTTTTCATTAACCACGCCATGTTCTCGCCAAGATTGCGCATATTTGCCATACCTTCGTCATCGCTGAGTACATCACCGATGTTCTTGCCATAAACCATATTCCAATAGGTCGAGCCAACAACAATCATCTCCTTGTTGAGCATAAAATGGTTCATGGTATCGACAGTTGTCATTCCGCCTCCACGACGCACTGCTGCAACCGAAGCCCCGACCTTATGACGCAGAAGTCCGGGATTGGTTGCTACGACAACGCCTCCACGCTCCAGAACAGCTTTCATCTTTGCCGATACATCTGCCGAATAGACCGGAGAGCCGAGTATTATGCCGTGGGCCTCGACCATACGGCTGAATATCTCCGCAAAACCGTCGTTGGAAAACACACAGTTACCACGACCTTTGCAGGCGAAACATCCCCGGCATGGCTGAATCTCATAATCAGCTAATTGTATCAGTTCTGTTTCAATGCCTTCTTTGTTTAGTTCTTCAAAGACTTTACCGATAATGATGACCGTGTTGCCGTTCTTACGTGAGCTTCCGTTAATTCCGATTACTTTCGTCATTTTTCAAGTTTTTAACCATTAAATAATCGAGTTCTCTTTCTTCGATTGTTACGAAACCAGACTTACGATACATCTTTACTGCATAATTGGCCTTGTCAACAGATAGCGAAACTTTGTCAACCCCCTTTTCAATCAAGGTTTCCAGCAACAGAGTCAACAGACGACTTCCGATGCCTTTATTTCTATATTCAGGATATAAAGATATTGCCAGTTCAGGTATTGTATCATCCACTTTCCCGTATGAACAGCCATTTCTTGACCAAGCGGCTCCGACAA